>JAVBMZ010000131.1:0-4884 GCA_031551935.1 Bacteroidales bacterium | reverse complement strand
TAATGAAAAACCTGTCGCTCTCGCTTTCGGGCACTTACACCGGAAGTATGTATGTTCCGCACCTGGCGGGTTACATCGACAACGATCGTCTGGAAGAAACACCTTCCTTTTTTGACGCGACGTTCAAAGCGGCTTACACCTTCAACCTGAAAGGCGATTGCAAACTGCAATTAAATGCCGGCGTACAAAATATCTTCAACGCTTACCAAAGCGATTTCGACCAGGGTTTTCGCCGCGACACCGGGTATGTCTACGGGCCGATGTTCCCACGTAGCTGGTTTGCCGGGGTGAAACTGATGATGTAAGATATCAAGCCAAAACACTATTTTTGAACTGCCCCGATCCCAACGAAATAATTTCGCCCGATTTATCATTTAAGGTATATCCCTTTAGATAGACACACTTACTTATTTTAAAGTCCCACATAGTAACCTGTTATGTGGGACTTTTGATTTATTGCTTCTTGCCCAAAATATTGGTTAATTTTAAAAAAATCATTTTCCGTAAAATATTTTGCCGAGTCATTTGTCTGCATTAATAGGAAGTAAAATAAATCAAAAATAAAGTACCCATGAAAATAATACACCAAATTGAAATTCTATGTATCAGCATTATTTCAGGCATTCGACGCATGAAAAATGCTATTTGTGAAGCAATCGACACCTTTATTTATGCCTGTATTGTAGCGGGAAGCGCCTCACGTGCATAATCTAATATTTTTTTATCATAAAACAGACCGACTGGTCGGTCTGTTTTATGAGTATAAATTTATAAATCAATTAAATAAAAAATATATGAAAACGAAAAAATTAATCCTGATGTTTTTAGTAGGCCTATTCAGTACGAATCTGCTACTGGCTCAACAAAATATTATCACCGGTAAAGTGTTGGATGCATCCGATAAAAGCCCGGTCGCATACGCTAATGTTGTTCTTTTGAAACAGGATTCTGCATTTGTCTCGGGAACAATTACTAATATTGATGGGAATTTTGAAATGAAATACCATTCCGGTGAAAATTACATTCTTTTTGTTTCCTATGTGGGCTATCTGACTGTCCGCATACCTGTCGATAATTCCTATGAAGGTGAACCAATAGACATAGCGTTCCATCAGTCCCCCGTAGCACTGAACGAAGTAACCATTCAGGCTCATTCCGTTATTGTAAAGGATGACCGTAAATTAATTCTGCCTTCGGAAGAACAAATTAAGGCATCGACGGATGGAGTAGATTTAATCCGAAAAATGCAACTCCCCAGGGTGATGGTCGATCCTATATCGGGAGAAATAACCATGTCTGGGAACCAGGCTGTTCAACTACGCGTAAATGGCGTTCAGGTTACCAATGCGGAAATAGCCTCCATCCCTCCGGCCGATATCATCCGTATCGAATATTACGATGACCCGGGAGCCCGTTACGGCAATGTAGCTGCTGTTATCAATTATATCACGCGACGAAAGGATGCAGGGATGAATATCAGTGGGGTTCTATCCAACAGTGAAGGCGGAAAAAGAAGCTCGGCTGATGACCGGTTGGCCATAAAATTCAACAGTGGAAAGTCGGAATGGTTGTTCAATGCCATGTATGTACAACGGAGGGGATACTGGACACGTGAATACGACGAATGGTTGCTTTTTCCAGATGCAGGGCTACACCGGACAGAAATAGGCGAACCCACGCTTTTCAATAAGAAGGTATTTACCAGTAACCTGAATTACAGCCTGACAGATAAGAAGTATTTTTTTAATACGCAAGTAAGTTACAGGCAGAATGATTTCCCGAATGCATTCGAGTACCGAAAAACTACGCTCTACGAATCGGACAATGCTCCGATGTCTATATCCGACCATACGGTGGAAAAAAGCCATTCTCCGGTAATAGATCTTTATTATCAACGCAATCTCGAAAAGGATCAACAATTGGTTTTCAATGTGGTAGGAACTTATATCAGTACAGATAGTAAACATAGCTACCGAGAAACAAACGGTAATGTGACCGAAACGAATATTTATTCTCATATTACGGGTAATAAGTATTCAATAATCGTCGAAGGAATCTACGAAAAAAAGTTTGGAATAAATAAAATTACCAGCGGTATCAGGCATTTGCAGGCTTATGCCGACAATAAGTATGAGGGAACGGCAAATGCAGATGTATCGATGCGTCAATCCGAAAGCTCCGCTTATGTGGAATACCAAGGCAAAACAGGCAAATGGGGATATATGGCCAATGTTGCCGCCGTACGCCTTTATTACAGTCAGGAAGACAATGAAACAAATCAATATGCACTACAACAGTCTGCACGTATTACCTTCGAACCTAACCGCAATTCTTACCTGCGTTACCGGATCAATCTGCGAACCATTGCACCTTCGCTGGCATCGATGAATGATGTGGAACAGGCATTAGATACGTGGCAGGTACGCAGAGGAAACACTGATTTGAAAGTTTTCCGCACACTTAGCCAGAGCTTCAGCACAGGATACAATAAAGGGATATGGAGCGCCGACCTGACAACTAACTACGACCATGAGTACAAACCGGTTATGGAGTTGGTATTTTATGAAAACGGCATGTTTGTACATACCGAGGAAAACCAGAAGTCTTTCCAGAATTTGAGCGCCGAGTTGACTTTCAAGATCAGCCCATGGAAAAAACACCTGGGCATATCAGTTACCCCGCGTATCAATCGTTTCATTAGCGAAGGCAACGATTATCGCCATACCTACACGATGACGGAATTGCGGATAAACCTCGACTTTGTATACAATAACTGGGTTACGAATTTCACCACCATTACGCCTCCCCGTTTCATGTATGGTGAACACGTTACCAAAAGCGACCAGATGTATACCCTCATGGTCGGTTACAAGATGCCTGCATGGTCGCTGATGGTCGGCGTACTCAACCCTTTCACGAAGGAATACAGAACCAATAATGAAAACTGGGCGGCCTTGAATCCTGTAAATTCAGTTATCCATACCATGAATAACAAAGCGTTCTTAGTAAAGTTAAGTATGAGCCTGAATTACGGAAAACAAACAAAAGGCGTTGCCAAACGTGTACAAAATATAGATACCGATGCGGGGATCATGTCGGGAACTAAAAACTGATCATCCTGTACTTGGACAATCAGTAACAGACAAAAAACGACAAGTATTTTATTTCGATACTTGCTTTCAGTTAGTCCTAAAATTATTATTTTTGCAGACCGACTGGTCGGTTTGCAAAAATAATAACGGAATATTTCGAGAAAACGAATAAAGAAATACGCCGCAACATATCGCTCTTAGAAATGCAATAAAAACAGGACTTATACTAAACTTTATATTTTATGAATGATACCAAAGAACTTATCATCACCACTTCAATGAAACTTTTCATGCAGAAAGGTTTTAAAGAAGTCACCATGCAAGAGATAATAGGTGAAACAGGATTATCGAAAGGTGCAGTTTATCACCACTTTAAAGGAAAAGAGGAAATTTTTGAAGAAGTGGTGAAGTATTTCTACGATCATATGATCATCTCCGATTACGGCGATTTTCCACGAACATCGCTAAAATCATTCTACCATTACTATCTGAAAAAACTTGGAAATTCGCCTGGAGAAACAGATGATGCCGATGAAGACGGGAACATATTGGCGTTTATTTCGGCTGCGGCCCGAAGAGTACCTTCTTTCCCGGAAATACATCATGCCCAACGAAAAAAAGAAATAACGGCATGGACAAATATGATTGTTATTGCCAAAAGGAATGAAGAAATACAATCTAGATTACCCAATAAAAGTATCGCCTCTATGTTTCTGAACCTGAGTGATGGTGTGGCGCTGAACAGGATGTTTACCCACAAAGAGGAGGCATTGCAGGATTTGGAACAGGACTGGGATAACCTATACAAGTTACTAAAACTCCCAGAGGGACATCATACAAAACCACTTCGCCACAAAGACACGAAGAAACAGAGATAAATTTGATTTATCCCTAAAATCAACTCATAAAGCCGCAATGGCTTGACTAAGTGTGATAAAGAAGGTATTTCCTTCAAAACGGTTTTTGGCACTAAATTCTCCTAACCAACGAAAAGAAAGTGCTGTAAACGTTTTGGGATACATTACATTTGCTTCCAAACCAGCGGCGTAAATATGATCTTTGCTACCACTAAACATAGCTTGACCGACTGGGATTTTATCATCCGTAACTTTGAATTGCATGTAATAGATGGCGCCTATATTGAACACCATAGGGACTGTGGTAGAAGACAGTGTTTTATAAAAAGCCTTGTTGAGACCACCTTCCAACGTAAGGATATCCCCTGCTTTTATATCAGTGCCTTTTTTCTTGCTATTGGTCGCATAAAATACAATAGTTGAAAAATTGAATGTTTTGGCTCTATTGAAATATAAAGTACTTGCCACTGAAAATTCATTTGTCCACATACCTAAGCCAGTGTTTCCATCGTCACCCAAAGTATATTTACCTGTAGGTATATACAAACCATAACCAAATAGAAAATCTGCCCGTGTCAGACGCCATCCCAATTGTACCGGCTGAATGTATAAGTCAGTAAAAGCAAGGGAACTATTTGTACTAACCAGATTACCTTCGATACGATTTTTAACGAACGGAATAAGTATGGATGCGCCGTAGTGTGCCCCAAATATGTTACCCCCCAACACAACGCTTCCCCCTATACCTGTGAGGAAGGTGGTAATATCGGGACTTGTTCCGGTTTTATCGCCATCGCTGTTGATATATCTTTTAGCATCATAAATATAGAAAGGAATAGCTACACCTATTGAAGGATCTACTTGTGTTCCCGCATTCAAACCAAAGTCACCCAACGTGTGTGTGCCTTTTAGTTGTGCATAACCATTATTAACGG
>JAVBMZ010000164.1:0-15907 GCA_031551935.1 Bacteroidales bacterium | reverse complement strand
AATGCCTGGATGGACAGTTTCAGAACCCTGTTGAACAGATTTGACACTACCGTATCAAGCTGGAAAAACTTCAACTATATAGCCTTTATGGTTATACTGTTGAAGAAAATTAAGAAATCAAAAAAGTCTAGATGACTTCATATACTTACGTTGTATTACTGATGATTGCTGATTCGATAAATAACGGGAGCAGCAGGTTTGGGATGAATAGTAACAGGTGCGGACGTGAGTGACACATCATTAGCCGATGCTCCATATACGTTATTGTTAAAAGAATAAATAACAGTCAAAGTGTAAACTCCTGGTTGTGTGGTGTCTATAGAAGGTCTACTTCCTACATCAACATTATCTTTGTTCCAGTGGAAGGAAGTTACACCAACAATAGAAGATGATGTAAGAGTTGCTCCTACGCAATTATTGCCATTGATCAAAATATCAGGGGCAGATAAGGTAAGATAAATGATGATTTTTCCGGAACCACCGTTTCCCCCATTTCGTTTACCTCCGGCTGAGTCTGGTGATTTTCCCCCGCCACCTCCGCCACCCGGATCATCACCGGACGCTGCATACGTGGCACCTGAAGCTTGGTGGATTGCACCCGTCCCTCCATTGCCACCTTTTCTATTATTATCTTCTCCGTTACCTCCATCTCCTCCGATAGCGCTCGAACTACTTGCGACCACACCATCTTTTCCATCTCCGCCGTTGCCCATGGAACCAGCGCCTCCACCGCCACCACCTGAATCTCTTATCACGCCTTTGCCATTCCCGCTTCCGCCATCACCACCTTTCCATGTCTTCGTACCATTGGGATAACAGTCTTTCTTTAACCCTCCTAGTCCTCCTGTTGTTGAATTTTCTGCCACCCCTTTTCCTCCTGAGGCTTCTAAAAAGGGTGCGGAACCTACTTTTACAATTGATGAGGCGCCATTTTTGTTATCAACGCCTCCATTTCCTCCGACACCAACTGTTAATTCCAGGAAGCGGCTGTCACCTGTCGCTTCTATATTCAGGGTATTCAGGGTATATGCACCACCACCTCCGCCTCCGGTAGATTGTCCGTTACTGGTGGAATAACCACCACCACCACCTCCGCCCCAGCCTTCAGCAATAATCGAAGTCACACCATCTGGAATAGTAAAGGAATATGTTCCTGATTTGTATTGCAAAACCACGGCTTGTTGTGCAAAAGCATCCATGCTACTACATAGAGTAGCTAATAATAAAACTTCGACAAAAACTTTATACCTAATCCTACCAAAACAAATCTCATTTGCTCTTTTTGTTTTTTCCATGATCAATAACTGTACTATAACCGTAAAAAATAGTCATAAGATCAAATCATGTAAAATTATATAAATAATATTAATTAAATAGTATTTATTCATAAAATAATATAGATCAAGGATTGAAAAAAGACAAGATAGAATTAATGCAAATTATTTATTATCAGAAAAATGGTCTAATTTTTATTTGTTTAAGAGCGCAGAGACATAGTTATAGCCAAAATCGGAGAAAAGAACTCTTGAAGCAGGGCGGTATTAAAGACTAAAAAATCAGACTTTTTTTTAAACCCTATTCTGAAATACTGTTCGCAGAATTTGCCGAAGCGTCCCAGTTATAGAAAATAAATCCTACCTTTGGTGTTGTCAAGTAACCAAAGGGTATGGACGATAAAATATTTACGGGATTTGCTTAGCTCTGAGAATGTGCTGTTCTATAATATATTGCATATCAAAAATATAAAAAACTCTTTGGCTTTAGCAATCATGTCTTGAGGGCTTTATTGCAAAATATCTTAAAATATTGATTATTGGAAGCTGATATTATTTTTAACGAACTTTTTAATGTATACATTAAAATATATAATATATACATTAAAAATATTAATATATATATTAAAAATATTAAGCTAAATATTAAATGATTTAATGCACACATTAAAACCATGTCAACAAATAGAGTTTGTAAATTATTCAATATCCGCTATCCGATTGTATCGGGCGGTATGGTATGGTGTAGCGGATGGCGCTTGGCTTCGGCTGTGAGTAATGCAGGCGGATTGGGTCTGATTGGCGCCGGTTCTATGCACCCTGAAGTATTGGCTGAGCATATACAAAAGTGTCAAAAAGCTACCGATAAACCGTTTGGAGTAAATGTGCCTTTATTATATCCGGAGATAGAAAAGATAATGGACGTAATGGTGCAATCTGGTGTAAAAATTGTCTTTACATCGGCTGGTAATCCTGCCTTGTGGACACCTTTTCTTAAACAGCATGGCATTACAGTGGTACACGTCGTTTCCAACACCAAGTTTGCTCGTAAGGCTGTAGATGCAGGAGTGGATGCTATTGTTGCAGAAGGTTTTGAGGCTGGCGGACACAACGGGCGCGAAGAAACGACCACGATGGTACTTATTCCTCATGTGCGTCAAATAGTTGATGTTCCTTTGATTGCTGCAGGCGGCATAGGCTCAGGGCAGGCAATGCTTGCAGCTATGGCTTTAGGTGCTGAAGGAGTACAAGTCGGTTCATTATTTGCTGCGACAGAAGAGTCATCGGCACATCCGTCTTTCAAAGAACGTATTATACAAGCAGGCGAAGGTGATACGATGCTGATGATGAAAAAAACAGTTGCCGTACGCTTGCTTAAAAATTCGTTTTTTGACGAAATCAAAGAAGCTGAAGCACGTGGTGCCGACGCTGTTGAGTTGAAGTCTATCCTTGGGAAAGGACGTGCTAAAGCGGGAATGTTCGAAGGAGATATGGAACGTGGCGAACTTGAAATCGGACAAGTGTCAGCCACTATTCACACAATTCGTCCGGTAGCTGATGCCATCACAGGAATGCTCGACGAATTTGAGGCAGCTATGTCGCGTATCCAACCAATAACATTTGGGTGATGGTCGTGGTAGAGATTTGTTAGATTGTTGATTATAAAGATACTCGATGTACCTCACAAAAAAACCTAACAAATGTGATCACTTGTTAGGTTTTGACGGTATGTTGCGGTTAACGCAACCATTGTATATTAACTGTTAGCATCTCCTTCTGGATTATCTACCAAGATACGTCCACAATACTCACAAACAATGACTTTTTTTCGTGAACGTATGTCTAACTGTCGTTGAGGTGGGATATTGGCAAAACAGCCTCCACATGCATCACGTTGTACGGTAACTACAGCCAATCCATTACGGGCATTCACACGTATACGGTTGTATGCGTTAATCAAACGTGGCTCTATCATAGCCTCTATATCAGCTGCTTTTTTCAACAATTGTTGTTCTTCTTTTTCGGTGTCTGAAGTAATATCGTTCAATTCAGATTGTTTTTCCTTCAAATCGACCTCCCTTGTGGTCATCAATTGCTTAGCAGCGTCGATGGCCTCTTGTTTTTCAGCACTTTGTGCGGCAAATTCGCGAATGCGTTTTTCACACAATTCAATTTCAAGTGTCTGAAATTCGATCTCTTTGGCTAACGAATCGAATTCACGATTGTTACGGACATTATTTTGCTGTTCCTGATATTTTTTAATCAGGTTTTGCGCGCTGATGATTTCATTTTTCTTATTGGAACTGGCAATATCCAATTGATGAATTTCTTCCTGAAGGTTGTTGATACGGGTATGCAAACCTGCAATCTCGTCTTCCAAATCCTGTACTTCAAGAGGGAGCTCTCCACGCAATATATTGATTTTATCGATTTCAGAATGTACCTGTTGTAATTGATATAATGCTTTCAACTTATCTTCAATAGGCATTTCTTGAGCTTCGACAACTTTATTTTTTTCTACAGCCATATTATTATCTATAAATAATTTATCGGATTAGTTTTAACTTTTGAAAAATGAACCGCAAAATTAGGATTTTTTTTCATTAGTATTTCATGAAAAATTTCTTTTGTAAATTGTTCGCTTTCAAAATGACCAATATCGGCGATCAAAATGTTATTTTCAGCGTCGGCAAATTGGTGGTATTTGAAATCGGCAGTTACCAATATATCAGCTTTGGCACGGACAGCTTGCCCCAACAATGAACTGCCACTACCACCACATAATGCAATGGTTTGTACTTGTTGTTGCCGAAAATTGGTATGTCTGATGGTGGGTGCTAAAAACACGTCTTTCAACTTCTTCAGAAAATGTTGCTCGCTCACCGGCGATGGCAATACTCCAACAACTCCCAGCCCAACCCAGTAGTCAATATTCTGCAATGCATAAATATCATAAGCCACCTCTTCATACGGATGATTTTCGATTAAGGCTGCTATTACCTGGCTACTGAGATGTGAGGGAAATATAGTCTCAAACCGTATCTCAGGTTCTGCATGCAAATGTCCCACCTGACCGACAAAAGGAGTACTATTTTCCAAAGCGCGGAAAGATCCTTTTCCTTCCACTCCGTAGCCACAGGAATCGTAGTTGCCAATGTGACCCGCGCCAGCATGAAATATTGCCTCGCGGACTTTCTCGAAATAACTTTTGGGGATAAAAGTAACCAATTTTTGTAATCCGGATCCTTGTGGGGCTAGCACTTGGATATTGCCCAGTTCCAATTTTTCGGCCATCCGGTGGCTCACGCCATTTGGTGTCACGTCCATATTGGTGTGGGCAGCATATATAGCAATATCATTTTTGACAGCCAGCATTACAGCACGTTGTGCATCGGTAGTTCCGGTTAATTGTTTGATACCTGACAGAATCACCGGATGATGACTGACAATCATCTGTGCCCGGTATTCTATTGCCTCGGCTACCACAGCTTCTGTAACATCAATTGTTAAGAGGATAGTATCAACAGATTTCTTTTGGGAACCGACAATTAATCCACAATTATCCCAGGATTCCTGAAATGATAACGGTGCAAATTCTTCTATACACTGGCAAATATCATATACAAACATAAGGGCAACTTAAATTTTTGTCATCAATACAAGTATATGTAAAGCTGAAAAATGATTTTAATGATTTGTCATTCAGAACTCTTACAAAAGATCACTCGCTAATTCAGCCAATTTACTCCGCTCGCCTTTCACCAGATTGATATGTGCAAAAATGGATTGATCTTTCATTTTATCTGCCAGATAGGACAATCCGTTAGATTGCGAATCCAAATAGGGTGAATCTATTTGTTCGATATCTCCTGTAAGCACAATTTTGGTTCCTTCACCGGCACGGGTGATGATGGTTTTCACTTCATGCGGAGTCAGGTTCTGCGCTTCATCTACGATAAAAAATGTTTCGGACAGGCTTCGACCACGGATGTATGCCAATGCTGACAATACCAGTGTTTCATTCTTTTGCATTTCCTCGATTTTCCGGAATTCATCACTGTTTTGTTTTAACCGTTGTTTGATGACAGCTAAATTATCAAATAGAGGTTGCATGTATGGCTCTATTTTATCTTTGGCCGATCCAGGCAAGAATCCTAAGTCACGATTGGCCAATGGCACAATAGGGCGTGCTAGGTATATTTGCGCATATTGTTGATATTGTGTCAATGCAGCGGCTAATGCCAGCAAAGTTTTCCCCGTACCAGCTTTCCCTGTAATGGCGATCAATTGAATTTCAGGACGCAACAATGCATCCATGCAAAAAGTTTGTTCTGCATTACGTGGTTCGATACCAAAACAACGATGCTTATCCACACGTACAAAACGCATCTTGGTACTGTCAAAATATGCCAATGCTGTGGACTGTCCGCTTTCCAGAATAAAATAGGCATTTCCTTTGGGTAATACTTTTATTTTTAGTTCTTTAGCAGGAATTCCATCGTGACTTTCATACAGTTTTGCGATATTTTCTGGTGTACATGGTTGTGTTTCAGCTGTTTTGTATAGATCTTCAATATTCTGTACCTTATCGCTTTTATAGTCCTGAGCCATCAATCCCACAGATTTCGCTTTCATTCGCAGGTTGATATCCTTTGTGACAAGAATTACCTGCCGGTCAGGATGCGCTTTTTTGATATATTCTGTAATTGCCAGGATACGGTGGTCGGGTGTCTCTTCTGGGAATGAACGTTTGAGTTCAGGGGAGAATGGTTTACCGGTTTCGAGGCTAAGTTTCCCCATACTTTTACCTAATTTGATACCACCGTTGAACATATCGTCGCCTGCAATTTTGTCCAATTCACGGGTAAACTCGCGGGCATTAAAATTGATCTGATCGTTGCCCTTTTTCATTTTATCGAGTTCTTCCAATACAACAATGGGAATAACCAAATCATTATCCTGAAAGTTATAGATACACATATAATCGTGCAATACCACATTGGTATCGAGTACAAAAATTTTAGAGGGTGATGTTTTCGCCATTTTAGAAAATCATTTATTTTTTTGAAATTCAAATATACACGAAAATCGCGAATAAGACGTAATTTTTATAAAAACAAAAAGCGGACAACATAGGTTCGTCCGCTTTTTGTTAATTTGTAAAAAATGATAGGATTAATTTCCTATTAATCCCTGAAATATCAAAAGTCCGTTAACATTCCCCAAGTCCATATCAACAGCCCGTTCTGCACAAGCCATGATGCCAAATACATTCATATGACTATTGCAGATAGCCGCAACATTGTCTATGGAACCATCAGGATTCGATTCAGATGTGGTTCTTCCGTCTTCACTGCAATAACGAAACAATATTTGTCCGTTTTGATGTAATTCGCGCATGGTCTCTTTATCAGCAGTGTAACGACCGTATGCATGTGCTATAGGTAATTGTAGTACCTGTCCCTTATTCACTAATTTAGTGACTAGGGTTGAAGTGTTGTCTGGTCGCAGAAAAATATTTTTTCCAACAAATGTGTTTGATTGATTAGCTTGTAAGCTGCCTTTCAGTAATCCTGCATGACATAGGATTTGGAAACCGTTACCCAAACCGAGTACTATACCATTGTTTTCGGCATAATGGCGTATTGGCTCAATAATAGGAGACTTGGCAGCTATTATTCCAGGTTCTGGTAAATCGCCAAAAGATGCCCCTGAAGGCAATATGACAACATCCACCTGTTGCAGATCAGTGTTTTCATGCCACAGTTCAATTACGTTTTGTTCCAAAATATTTTGTAATGCACCTATTGCATCGGTAAAACCAGTGCTGCCTGGAAAGTTTACTACACCAAACTTCATATACGTTGTCTATTTTTGTGACAAACCTATATATTTTCTCTCAGATAAGCAAAAATAAATGTGTAGGAGTAACCTAATTGTTCTGAAATATTTATGTAAGCCAGAACAGAGAATACATAAAAATGCTGTCAAATGAGTCATATGTCTCATTTGACAGCAAATATATTTTCGATAGAGTATTTAGAGAATGGTATCGGTGACTGTCGGAAGGCTTTTCGAACCCGATTTATTGTTGTTTTTGTGATAGATAGACAATCTGATAGCCATGCATACATTTATTTCGCGTACATCGGTCAATAATGTATTGAATGCGTTGTTGGATCCAATCCATAGAGGCCCCAGGTTTAATCCAAGCCCAATGTTGAATGCTTTGAACTGGTCATAGGTTACGGGAAGTGACAACCCTACCCCAGCTAATTCGAGACGAGGCATCACATTGACACTGGTAACGTAGTGAGTCCCTACCTTATTTCCTTTCTTTTGACGTAAGGCGAAATAAGGATTTACGCCCAAATAAAATATTTTATTGATGCGCCAGTCGGTTTGTAAGCTGATGGCAGTAGGAAGCGCTACGCGATAATGAGTCTCTTGGGGGTTGTCCAGGCCAAAAGCTTCTCGAAGAGTTGAAAAATCTTTTATATCGCCTTCTGGAATAAGAACCCCTCCGTTTACAACATCCATTCCGGAAGCAGTCATGTTGATTTGTTGTGGAAAATTCGAATCATATTTCATAGATCCAACATCTAATATAGAAAGACCTACACGAAATAAATATTTCGATGGCTCATAGCGGTTCCATTTGGATTTTCCCCCATTGGTATTGGTATAGTTGGCATGGCGGGGACGATATTCATATACTAAACCGAAATCAAATCCAAATCCAAGATTTTTGCCTACTTTCCAATCGTCAAACATTTTGCTGGGATCTGTAAAATCATCAAATTCGGTGAAACTAGCAGGAAATGCCATTTCACCTTTTGCACTAACCCAGATGTCATCGGCATTTTGCTGATCTATAGGTTTACTTGGATCGCCAACTTGATATCCTGCATTTTCGATATATAGGTATCCTGATGTTACCGGTTGAAGCGCTTTCACAGTCAGACCGGCTTTCAGGTAATGTTTGTCCAAATCAAAGATTTCTCGGGCATAGGTGACGCCAACTTCCGCCCAGGCATTTGCGCGGAAAGCCAAATCTTTAATGGTATAACTATCCCCTATGAAATCTGAAAGATCTTGATCCATTAATTCAAACATATTAGGATCGATACCGTCTACATTAATCATGGTACGTACACGCGAGGTGATACCTAATGCCGATTTCGGTGATAATGGCACCATAAAGTTTAGTACATGTACGTCGATTCCTGCTAACACACGGTGATTACTGACATTGGTAATCGGTATTTTATATTCATCAAATATTTCATCAAAATCGCCGCTTGTTAGAAAACCTTTTTTTAATTTGTATAAACTATTACCCACATTGATGTCAAACCCTATAATGGACATATCGAATTTCATACGTGTGTCGGCAATAGATGCTGGCTGGAGGTATATTCCATTGATACCTGCATGATTCCACGTCGAAAAAGGAGTGAAAATTTGTGCGTTAATTGTTTGTGAAATAATGGTGCAAAAAAGCAAAATAAATAAACTTCGAGTGTATAAAACTTTCATATACTGCAAAATAATTATGATACATATTTGATTATACGAGTACAAAGATATTATTGTTTCGTTAGGAAAAAATCTTTTCGAAAAAGATGATTTTATTGCAAGAAAAGTTTTACTTTTACAGCATAATTTTTAGTATTATGATAACAGATCTGAAGTATTTACAGCAAATGACGGGTAATGACAGCGCGATCATGAAAGAAATGATAGATTCTTTTCTACTTCAGCTTACTGAGATGCGATCGGAATTTAAGTTATTGATAGATAGTAAAAATTGGCTGGAATTAAGCAGATTGGCTCATAAAATAAAATCATCGGCATTGGTAATGGGAGTTGAGCCCATGTCAAATGAGATGAAAGAACTGGAATTATTAGCTAAAGAAGCTAAAAATACTGAAAAATATCCTGAATATATGGAGCGTTTTAATGCGCTGACAGAGATGGCTGAAGTTGAGTTGAAAGCATTTGTGGCTTCGTCAAGATAACACATACACTTATTGATTTCACTATAAATTTGTTGGAAACTTATGTTAAAAATTAATACAATTGGAGATGTCGCTGAAGTAAAATTTGATAATATTCAAAAGTTAAATGTATTGGTTAGTGAGACTGTCAAGACCAATCTTCAGAAACTGTTTGAAAGATCAAATGCAAAAGTCTTGATTAATTTGGAGGGTATTCAATTTCTTGATAGCTCTGGATTTGCTGCCTTTTTGTCAGTTTCGAAAGCAGCTAAACAAAAAGACGGACAAATTATTTTTTGTAATGTTTGTGATTCTGCATTAGACCTTTTTAAAGTGTTGCAATTGCATACTGTTTTTAATATCATCAATGACAGGGAAGAAGCCATCAAAGCTTTTCGTTAGTTTTTTGATGCGGTAATATCTTTACACTATTAGCGAAAAAATGATTCGGACAATCTTTCGTGTATGTAGTTGCCATCATGAAAGTAATATTGTTTAGATGAACTACACCTCGATGGTGTAATTGCCTTGATTAGGTTTAGCTTTGATATATTTTTGGGATAAAATATGGATTTTTCTCCTTTTCAGTGTAGGTATTTTATAGAATTAGCTTATAAGGGTACTCCGTTTTGTGGTTGGCAGATTCAACCTAATGGACCTACAGTTCAAGAAGAATTGGAACGCGTGTTAACCATGTTGCTGCAAGAATCAATTCATTTAATCGGCGCAGGGAGAACCGATGCAGGTGTTCATGCTGCTTATTTTGTTGCTCATTTTGATAGCAAAAAAAAAGATTTACATACGAATACTTCATTGGTCAATAAACTCAATCAACTAACGTCAAAAGAGATTGCAGTTTATCGTATTATTTCCGTTGCGCCTGAGGCACACGCTCGTTTCGATGCACTGTCACGAACGTATCATTATCGCATTGCAACACGAAAAAATCCTTTTACTGCTGAATTGGCTTACCATTTTTATCGTCCATTGGATATTGCAAAAATGAATGAAGCTGCAGCCATATTGTTGACATATAGTGATTTTACAAGTTTCAGTAAATTGCATGGCAATGCAGTTACTAATCTGTGTTCGGTCATGCAGGCATATTGGGTAGATGATTCGACCAACGGTGAAATTTATTTTGTTATTACTGCCAACCGTTTTTTGCGCAACATGGTCAGGGCCATCGTAGGTACATTGATTGAAATTGGTTTAGGCAAACAACACCCGGAAGAAATACGGCGAATTATCGAATCGAAAGATAGGGGAGAAGCAGGTATGTCAGTACCACCTCAAGGACTTTATTTAACAGCGATTAAATATCCAGATGATTTTCATATAAAACCGGATAGATAAATAATAACTACCTTCAATAACCAATAAAAGGAAAAATTGTATAAGGAGCTAATCTAATTTGCGTTTTGTAAACCACATTTCGACTAACGAGAAGTTGACAGAAAGCAAAGCATATCTTTCATTAATTCCTCCTTTACGGCCTGTTGCCGATTGGCCAAGGTTTAAAGCAACGTTCACATATGAATGGTTGCGTGAACGGGTATAAATTGGTAATCCAACACCTAATGAGAGGGAAAGATCTTCTAATTGATGACCGTTAATTAATAAATAGGAACGGTTGTAACATCCCCCAATTTGGTATCGTACGATTTGTAAATATTTTTCCGGGCGTTTTACATTGGGCGTAAGCTGCAAGCCGAAGCTATATATGTGGCTGTCGGTAAACTTGATGCCAGGTTGACTGGAGTGGTTAACAGACCATTTTTGATATTTATAATCGACGCCAAACAACCACTCTTGGTCTTTTTGGTGGCGTAATATGGAAAAGCCAATTCCGTATGATTCCGGAATATTTGTTTTTTCATTCGCTGTCGAAGCGTCTTTCAGAGTTGTTCCCGACTTACTTGTTATGTTTACACGCCGGGATAGATCGATATCTGTTTTGTATCCGTATATACCACCCAAAGTGGCACGTGTGTGTTCATTAAAAGTGTAAGTATATTGGAACCCAAAATCAAAATACAACTTATTGAGAGAAGATTCTTGTTGAATAACCATTACATCAGCGTCTTCAATATGATTGATGGTGCCGAATAAATAAGAAGCGGTTACGCCAAGTGAAAAACCGCGGAAAAGACTTACAGCATTACCCCAATAGAATTTATTTACCCCTCCGTTTCCTGAAAATGCTGTTTGAAAAGTTGCTTCAGTTCCTTCGATCAATTGATTGCCCACCATGTAATATCCTACATTACTATATGGGCTGATACCGACGCTAACAGCCCACCGTTTGGACGCTCTGAATCCAATGGCTATATTTTTGAAATTAAAGTCGGTGGTATGTTCTTTTTGGGATTTTGTACTGAATCTGGAAAATTTCACTGCGGCTGAAAAATCAAAAATAAACGACATAGTATCAATACTTGAAAAGCCTGCAGGATTCGTTCGGTTCAAGAAATTGGTGCTGTTAACGCCTACTCCGATATTTCCCATGCCTGTGGTACGGCCGAAATCGCGTGTTTCTATTTCACCTATCCCTACAATTGAAAAGGGAGAACTGGTATTATTTTGAGCCTGTACTTTTATGGTTGCTATCAAAAAGCCGGCAATGCATATGATGAATACTTGAAATTTGATTTTAGTGATACGAGAGATCATCCGTTCTATTATCATGGAATTTGATGCCTTTTGAAGACGGTTAATATTCATTGTATACGTTATAAATTACCTGCAACTGAACGCGATTATCCCTGCTTTGCGCTTCACTTTTATACCAGTACTGTTGGTCACCGAATACAAGTCTTTGCATGGTTGTTCCTTGTTTGTCATCTGGAATCAATACGCTTAAAGCCCATTTACCATATCCTACAGCGCCCATTTGACTAGACACAAATGATGTGATGTCGAATGAATAGTATGGATTAGCTATATCTTTATAATTAGTCGGAAGATTACCCGTTAAGATTTCAGCAGCTCCCCTATCTGTGGTTCTGGTAAGAGGAGAATAAGGTGTGTTATTCGTGGGGTCATAAGCATACAAGTACAAAGTCGGAGGCAGTGGTACCGTTTCATACGAACCATGCACAGGACGAATAATCAATACGGCCCTTTGGATATACACAATTTCGCCTATGTCTAGAAAATCGTTTAAATTTGGAAGATCGAGGCGCGTATATAGTGGTGTTCCGCTTTGCACAAAACCCATATGGCGGGTCGAAGAGGACGGTTTGGGGTCATTATTAGAGGTGATTTGCAAGTCAGGTAACCTTTGGGTAGTATACTGGTTGAATTGTTTTTGAGGATTCACCAGGAATGTCATGATTTTTTCTTCCCTGTGGGCGTCTGACACATGGTAGTATATTCTGATAGCACATGTAGAATCTGTAACGCTATATCCGTAAATAGAAGCGCTTGTGGCTTTGGTACCTGTTTCAAGCGCAAGTCCAGGGAAAGTTTTCACAAAATTGCTAGCATCAAAAGGTGTTTCTTCGTTGATAATCCCATAAAAAAGTGTTTTTCCTAATTCATCGGGTAATCGAACCTCAAATTCTCGTTTTGCACCTATGTTTACGCTAACCATGCCGTCAAATACCTGATCGCCAACCTGCACTGAAGAAGATGTGGAATATAATGCTCCGTCGCGGTCTAATTCTATAGGCACTGCTAATTTGGATACTTTCATTGGCGACAAGAACAAAGTGTCCCCATAATAATCACCGTTAGGGGTTAGTACCAGAACAATTGAGTCGAACCGGGCATCTTTATTGGATTCGGTACTAGTAGTCCTTTTGAATTCCATGAAACTCTTTGATGCGGTTTCGCCTATGAGCGGATCAGCATAAGTACCAACAAAGGCCACTCCTCTATTGGATGTGATGACCGAATCGACAGCAATGATGGATAATTTTACGGATAATGTATCCACCAAGGCTGCTCTGGTACTCATTTCCGACAAATAAGTTCCGATATCAAAATCTTCATTATGACACGAACCCAACAAACAAACTAATAATAGTAAACCTTTACAGGTCTTGAACATATATTTTATCATAAATCCTGTTCTGGATTTTAGTGGATAAACAATAATTTAAACTTTTGATACACTAAACGTGTCTTTAGGCAATTTATTATCCATTACTTTTAACCTTTCGAAGCGGTCAAATCAAATAAGTAAATCGCGGCACAAATCTAATGATAATTTTATTCTGCTTCAAACCATTTTTCGTACGCGGTCGATTCGATACAAAAAATATCATTGTTGATGAGGACGTGGAGTGATAAACATATTTTGGCGGGCAGGGGTTTTATCTATAGAAGAGCCTACTATGTCAGTTCCTCTGCCACTTTTGTTTATCCTGTGTATTTGAGTCCCTCCGAAAATATGGTTTAATGTTGCAGATAACAATAATTCATCAGTATCTCCTAAAGGTCTGATTTCTTCTGTCGACTCGTAAAGTTCGATATCCGGGGAAAAACCGTTTGTATAATCCGAAAAACCTACTGAATTTGAATTTTTAACTACAATCGGTTGCATTCCCCACTTATTGGTCTGTTGTTTCACAGGGTCTTCTTCATAAATGGTAAATGAACCGACATTTTTACCTACTGTTTTTCCCCCGACAAGTATTACCTCCATATAGGGTTTTAGCCCATTGATGAGTAATTCACTGGCAGAGGCAGTGCGAGCCGAAACAATAAAATATACACGGTTGAGCCCTGTAAGTTTATTGATGGCTACTTTTTCCAATACAGCGTCATAGCTGCTGTTATATCTTTCGAGAAAATCCCAAAAAGGTCTTTCATTATATTTTGCACCATATATACGTAAAAAATTCATATGCAAATATGCGTTGTACTCTTCAATACCAAATAAATCTGTTGCACCGTGGTTAGATATCATGCTTGCTATTGCTTCTGCTGTGATAATGGTACCTCCGCCATTGTAACGCAAATCGATAATTAATTCGTTAATGCTATGTTGTTTGAATTTATCAAATAATTGGTTCAGTTCTTTTTCATAGGTAATGCTTCCGTCGCCATTATCTCTCGCAAAAAAATTGTAAACTATATAACCTATTTGTTTCCCTTGAAGTGAGTATACAGTATCCAGCAAAATCGGATTTTCTTTGTACTCCACCACTGTGAGGGAGACATTTTCCACTCCAATAATCGTACGATTCGATATAATTGCTTTTCCAAGAGTATGTGGCTCGGCAGTTTTGTTGAGAAGCGATAGATAATTGTCAACGGTGAGTTGCTGATCATTGATACGTGAAAAATAATCTCCTCTTTTCAGGTTTGCGGTTTCAGCTGGCGATCCAGGTTTGATATAAGTGATGTAGCCGATCACTTCAGAACTATTTTCGTATAACCGCAGTAGATTGAAATCGTATCCGGCTTCGGTATTGACTCCTGACAGGGAATTCATCAATTCGATAAAATTGTCCTGTATCCACGAAAAACGATCTTTTGAGTACAATAAAGAAGAGAAATAGTCTTCAGGATATAATTTTTTGCTAACCCTTCCCGGTATTTGGTCATTCCACAGATAATACACCTCCATGTTTTCAAGTATCCAGCTGTTGATTGCTGCATATTCGTTCGGCGAAGAATTATCGTTACATGCTGGCATCAAAGTCACCAACCATATCAAGGCAATTAAAAAACCGAACCGGATCATTGTATGACTGCTCAATTTATTTTTATTTGAAAATATAGTTCTCATGATATGGCCTCCAAATGGTTACAGTTATTTTTTATTCAATAGTAACATAAAATACATTGCAAATAAACGCTCAAAAGTATCATTTTTTACACATGAATACAAATCTTTTTGTAACATATGGTATTCAAAGTCAATGATTCAATGATTCCAAGACCTGCCCGACTATGTCATTCAGGCGGGTTCAATAACACATTGAATAAGGCCAACACAAAAATAAGAATAGCTATAAACAACAATATTATAGTGGAAAATCGCTATAAGGTAGCTAAATTTCGCTATTTTATTGCTAAAAATAACAACTTTATAGCGGAAAACAACTATATAATAGCTAAAGTTCGCTATAAAATAGTCAATAATAGCTATTTTATGGTTGACAATATCATAGCCTCATTCATTAATTATTTTGTTTTTTAGTACAAAATTAATCCAGCTGCTCCGGCTATCAGAATCATGATGATTGGGTGCAATTTCCATTTCCACACAAAGAGAAAGGATATGCCAAAGATGATAATGCTCTTGTAATCGATGAAATTTGCCTTATTGGCTAATAACAAAGCCGCTGCGGCGATAAGCCCGACTACAGCAGGACGCAATGCCGACATGGCTGCTTCGATATAGAAATTATGCCTGAATTGGACAAAAAACTTGCATGCCAAAAGCATGATAACAAAAGAAGGTAGGCACACAGCGGCAGTTGCGATGATAGATCCCCAAATATTGCCCGTTACGACATAACCAATGTACGTAGCGCTATTGATACCGATGGGGCCGGGTGTCATCTGTGAAATAGCGACAATATCTGTAAATTCATTGAGTGTAAGCCATTGGTGGTGACTCACTACTTCGTCTTGAATGAGCGACAACATGGCATATCCCCCGCCAAAACCAAAGAG
>JAVBMZ010000108.1:0-6316 GCA_031551935.1 Bacteroidales bacterium | reverse complement strand
ACTGTTGTTTTATCGTTCGACAAATTCAATTGTAGTTGTTCTGGTGTTACAGAAAACGCCATATTCCTTAATCCTTCAAATGCTTTTTCTTTTGTTTCACGTACTTTAGGATTTTCCGTTTCCTGATTCATTGTTTTGTCCGATTTTGCTGATTTGTTTTTGCAACTATTCAGAAAAAATATAAGTCCTACGACAACGATTAGTCCAATAATTATGTACTGCATTTTCATTGTTTTATTTTTATTGTTCATTTATTTTTCATTTGCACTGTCCGCCAATGCCACCCAACGGTTTGGCGGCTGCTTGCGAGCGGGCTTGCGGGCGGCTTCACTATCCCACGAGACAAAAGCCGAAGCGGGCGACAAAAGTTCAATTACCCACTTCAGCCCACTTGCAGGCAGGCCGTAAGTTGGCCATTGTGCTTATCAATCTTCTGTCTCGTTTTCAACTTTGAAGAAGTCAGTACTCCATAACTTTTCACAGATTCTTTGAAATAATTTTTGTCTTTCCCCAATATCTTCTTTTTTGAAATGAGAATGGGGTTGAAATTGTAACTGTTTGACAATATCTGATTGTAAGAAATTTGGATTTTTTGAATAGAATGTTGGATGTAATGTTTGAGCATAAGTATTTTCTTTCAAATAATGCTCCAATTTATCCTCATAAATATCACTATTAAATGATTGATTTGTTCCATTAGGAAGCAAGATTAATGCACCGATTGAATTGCGCCAATTTCTAAAATCAGTTTCTTGCTCAAACTCGTCTCTATGTTCCTCAAATTTATTCGCCCAAATGTGTTCTATTTCAAATTGTTTCCCGTTTGGATGATGATACGTAACATAAGTTGTGTCTTTTCCGACTAACACATCAATGTAATTTGATACTCGCGAAAGAAGATGTTTAACAAACTTTGCATTCATACCATGCAACCCAAAATCCCAAATATTATCCCAATTTTCTGCGATGTTGGAAACTTCATTTGTGAGATTTGCGCCAAGAACATCAAGAGTATTATTTCGTATTAGTTTAATGATATTGAACATTGTATATTTTATCGCTGTCTGACCAAATTTTCTATAATTGACACTCCTTCTTACTGTAAATGTTTCAATATATCGTCCAACAAAATCGAACTTCTGCTGAATAATTTTCTCTTCGTCTCCATAGTTTATAGATGCTAGTAACAACGGCTCTTGTAGTGATTCTGCAATACCCCAATAATGAATATAGTTTAAATGCGGAATTTGTTTATCAAAAACTATTTGAGCGTCCCAAGCCTTTAAATACCATTTAACATAAAACGGGAATTGTTCCTTGAAAAATAAATAAAAATCATCCGACGACGACAGTTTAAATAAATGTTCATGGTTATCTTTAAACCAATTGTGAAAACGAGACCCGATTAATTCGAAATCTTGATTTTCTGAACCTGCTTTGCCGGGACGAATGCTAATAGCATATTTTCCTCTAAACCATGCTTGAAAAAAACTTTGGTCGGCATTCTCATCATATTTGTGAAGTTTTTGAATCTCATTCTTCCAAATGCTATTTATTTCATTCCTTTTCTTTTTGTCGCTAATTTTTGAAAGCACAAACCCCTTTAACATTTCTGTTGGTGTTAGATTGAGTCCTCTATCGTTCATGGTTTCAAAAATAGTATAAGCGTTTTCGTCTGAGTATGCAGTAATTTCAACAATTATTACATTTTCAATAAACCAATCAATAAAATATGGAAGTTTCTTTTCGTCTATTTCTTCTGGAAATGACTGCTCAATATCAATATAACAGTCAACCATATTCTTTACAGTCTCATCATCACTTTCTTTTAGTTCATATTCTCCGTCTTCAAATAAAGATTGTAAACAAGATTCCCGAATTTCATCAGACATATTAAAGGATTTTTCTCCATATTTTTCAGAAAAAATCAATTCTCCTATAGAGACTTTTTGCTGACTGTCTCTTTGCAAATGATTCAAGTAAATTAGGAAGAGAGTTATTGAGGTAATTCTCTGTTGCCCGTCAATGATAGATTTTTTTCCATTTTCTGTATTTACGCTAAAAACGACAGGGCCAATATAATAATTCTGATAGTTTGCTACATCAGAGCGCTTATCAGTATCTCTGTATGATTTGAGAAAGGTATTTGTCAGGTCTTCTACTAACTGTTTTATATGTTTTTCTTGCCATCTATATTCTCTTTGAAAATAGTCAATGAAAAACTTTTGGTCTTTAAGCAACTTGTTAATACTTGTGTCTGTTGCTTCAATTTTGTTTTTTAGTTTATCTACACTCATAGTCTTTATATTTTTTTTGTTTTTATTGTCAACTTGCTGCGTTCACGCATTGTGGCCAACGTGAATATAGCTTGCACTCACTTTTTTGTTACAACCAACATCCTAAAATGGAATGTTGGTTATAACAAAACTGGGCCTTTATGTACACTTGTGGTAGGCAGTGCGTCTATTTTCTTTGTTAAGTCGATTCATATTCAAGCCTAATTGTTTTGCATAGAAGTCTAACGATTTCTGCTTATCATCTGTTGCTTTTCGCCATCGTTGCCATCAACATAACATCATGTCCGAATATTCATTTGATGATACGGTTTTGCTTATGTTTTACCTATTCAGCCGTTATATACATTTGATTACCTCATCCCATGCAAATTTACACAAAAAAATAAGAGATGGATCAAGTAGTTTGTCCATACATCAATTTTTGTCTTCAGAGGATTGATTATCTTTGTGACATCATCTTTTGGAATGAAAAGATATTCAGTATATCACTTGCTAAACAGTCAATTATATGTCAGATATTGAGTTATACGTAGCACACGGAACTGCCCCTATCTATGTAAATGCCCGTATGGCCAACCGTCACGGATTGATTGCCGGCGCCACCGGAACGGGAAAAACCGTATCGCTTCAGGTGCTGGCCGAAGCTTTTAGTTCCGAAGGAGTCCCTGTTTTTATGGCCGATGTGAAAGGCGATCTGTCGGGTATTGGTAAACCCGGCGTCATGAACAAAGTAATTGCCGCCAGGACAGAAGAATTTGGGCTGAAAGATTTCAAATTCCAGTCTTTCCCCGTATGTTTCTACGACGTATTCGGTCGACAAGGACATCCGCTACGTACCACTATCTCCGATATGGGGCCGTTATTACTTTCCCGGCTACTCAACCTGAACGACACACAAAGCGGAACACTAAACCTGGTTTTTCGAATCGCCGACGATAATGGTTGGTTACTCATCGATATGAAGGATATTCGTTCCATGCTCGACTATGTGGGTAAAAATGCCAAGCAATATACCACGTCTTACGGTAATATCTCGACAAGTAGCATTGGAACCATTCAACGAGGATTGCTTGTGCTTGAAGATCAAGGAGGCAATATCTTTTTCGGTGAACCGGCTTTTGATATCTCCGATTTGATGAGGGCACAAGAAGGAAAAGGAATGGTCAACATATTGGCAGCCGACAAATTGATGCAATCGCCGGTGTTGTACTCGACCATGCTTCTTTGGTTGTTGTCCGAATTGTATGAAAAATTGCCTGAAGTAGGCGATCTGCCTAAACCAAAATTAGTTTTCTTTTTTGACGAGGCGCATTTACTTTTCGACAACTCACCCAAAGTGTTAACGGACAAAATCGAACAGATTGTACGACTTATCCGTTCCAAAGGCGTAGGTGTATATTTTATTTCCCAAAGTCCTTCAGATGTTCCCGATAATGTGCTCGGACAATTAGGTAACCGCATCCAACATGCTCTACGGGCGTATACGCCGCGCGATCAGAAAGCAGTAAAAATAGCTGCGCAAACATTTCGTCCCAATCCTCAATTGAATACAGAACAAGTGATTACCGAACTGGGCGTAGGCGAAGCATTGGTTTCTTTTTTGGATGATTCCGGACGCCCATCTATGGTGGAACGCGCCAAGATATTACCTCCAACATCACAGATAGGGCCATTGACTGATGATGAACGTACTACGTTGATAAAAACCTCGGGGATTTATGGGAAATATGAACAGACTTTTGACCGTTATTCGGCATATGAAAAATTGCAGGAACAATCGTCTGTCAAACAACCAATGGTGGAAAAACCGCAGCCAGTTGCAAAAACATCGACCCGCAAGCAATCAGATCCTGATTTGGGTACTACTATTTTCAAAACGGTCGTAAAAACGTTGGGTAGTCGTGATGGTCAAAAGTTTATCCGGGGGCTATTAGGCTCATTTTCTGGTCGTAAATAAACATATTTGCATACGAGCTACAGACAACCTGAGGTAGTTTTCTCCCAAAAAGTATTGATCAGTCACAATATTCCGTACCTTTGTGGTGGTGTTGCCAACGGCAAAATACACCGCCCACTGACACATTATTCGTTATGCCAGTGGGGTTTCCACATATCAACATCAGATGATGGAACCTATACGTCCTCTTATCTTAATTTCAAACGATGACGGCTATCGTGCAGGCGGACTTCAAACACTCATTGAAGCAGCGCGGCCTTTCGGCGACTTATTGGTTGTAGCTCCGATTGAAGGACAATCGGGCATGTCACACGCCATTACGGTGAAAGTACCGCTTCGTGTCGAAAAGTATATGGACGAACCGGGATTAACCATGTATATCAGCAACGGAACGCCTGTTGACTGTGTCAAAATGGCGCTGAATAAGTTGATCGATCGCCATCCATCTTTGTTACTCACCGGCATTAACCACGGAGCAAATTCATCTGCAAGCGTACTTTATTCAGGGACGATGGCTGCTGCCATTGAGGGTTGCATGTACCATATCCCCGGCATCGGTTTCTCGTTGCTCGACCATTCTCCCTCAGCCAATTTTGCGCCATACATACACTACATCAAACATATTATTGGGAATATCCTGGAAAATGGGCTACAACGTGGCACCTGCTTGAATGTCAATATTCCGAATATTCCTGTCGCGGATATCAAGGGGATACGCGTATGCCGACAGGCCCGCGGATATTGGCAGGAAGAATTTGAACATCGTATCGATCCGAACTACCGTGAATATTATTGGTTGACTGGTGATTTCTACAATGAAGAACCTGATGCCAAAGATACCGATGAATGGGCTTTGAAAAACGATTACATTTCCATGGTGCCTGTGCAGATTGATATGACTTGTTACCAGAGTATGGATGCAGTGAAAAAGCTGTTCGACGCCAATGGAGAGCCTGCATCCACGGCATATGCAAAAATGGCACATGTTGAAAAGTAAACCAGCAACATTGACGGTATCATTTCACACGTTGGGTTGTAAACTAAACTTTGCAGAAACTTCAACCATTAGCAGGTTGTTTACCGAAAACGGTTACGCCAAAGTCGATTTTGGACAACCGGCAGACGTAGTAGTCATCAATTCCTGTACGGTTACCGGACAGGCCGATAAAAAATGTCGTCAAGCGATTAGTAAGGCCGTGAAAACATCACCGGACGCTGTAGTGGCGGTAGTGGGGTGCTTTGCCGAACTAAAGTCTATAAATATTGCCAACATTCCGGGTGTTAGCCTTATACTGGGGAACAAAGATAAATTCAACATCATCGAACGCATCAACCAACTACGAGGTATCACAACAGAGACGCCTGCATGTGGCGGCGATGCATACCGGCAATTTTTCGCTTCTTATTCTTTGTTCGACCGTACCCGCTCATTCCTGAAAGTACAAGACGGATGCGACTATCATTGCACGTATTGTACGATTCCTAAAGCACGCGGAAAGAGTCGTAATGCCCCAATTAATGATATTGTAGCACAAGCTACACTGGTTGCCGACCAAGGAATAAAGGAAATTGTTCTTACTGGCGTCAATATTGGCGACTTTGGAAAAACAACCCATGAAAACTTTTTCCAATTATTGCAAGCATTGAACAACATAGCATCCATAGAACGTATTCGTATCGGTTCCGTAGAACCTAACCTTATCACGAAAGATATTGTCCAACTAATGGCAGAATCCCAAAAGATAGCAGCACATTTCCATATTCCCTTGCAATCGGGTTGTAATAAAATTCTGGGATTGATGGGAAGACGGTACCGACGGGAATTATTTGCGGAAAAATTGACGCTCATCCATCAATCTATTCCCCATGCCGGTGTTGGTGCCGACGTAATCGTTGGGTTTCCCGGAGAAACAGAAGAGGATTTTGAAGATACCCGTGTTTTTATCGAACATTTAGATTTGGCATACTTGCATGTATTCACCTACTCAGAACGTCCCGGAACCAAAGCTGTGGATATGCCAGAAAAGGTGGCATACAACGATGCCGAACGCCGTAGTAGATT
>JAVBMZ010000112.1:0-13698 GCA_031551935.1 Bacteroidales bacterium | reverse complement strand
CAAAATCAGTTTATTTCGCTTGCCAATTCCTTATCCATGACATCTGTTTCAGGGAGTAATGACGTGATGGTATTACAAAATACTTCGCCTGTTTCTGTGACTAAGGTGACGCCTTCGGGACAAACCAGTAAAATATCGTTAGGTATCAGTGGACAACCCCATAATATGGGAGTCGTGGTTAAGAATGAAATATACGCCCATGCCGGCAATAAAATGCAGATTTTTAACAATGACGGATCTATAAAACAACCAACATTTTCCTGGACAGCGACAACAGGAGGTGCAGCCCTCTCAATAAATCAAAAGAATATGTCCATCATGAAAGATTGGTTAATGATTATGGGGAATGATGGAGCTGGTGTCCATGTATGCGGGCTACGCAATCGTTCGGATATTGATGTTACTGAAATATTTGATGTGCAGAATATAGGACAATCATTGTCCCTTCTGGCAACCAATGACAATCTCGCATTCATCGCAGATCAAAATGGGGCGATGCAAGTACTTTGGAGAGTATCCCTTGGAATGCCTGAAGTACCGATTTATTATGAGCAGGAATTAGAAACAATACGCCCTATATTGCAGGTAAAATTTCCGGAAACAACTGATAAACGAATTCTTTACCCTGATTTATTTGTCAAAAATAAACCGGAAACTCCTTTGAACATTAAAATACTGAATAAAACCAAAATATATGTTTCTATTGCCTTCCAAGGTGCCAGTAATGCCAGTTCCATAGGATATTATTGCATAGACGGCGGAAATTTTCCGGATGTTGCATCCAAATTAAATAAAATCGCCATGTTTCCGAATACCAAAGCAGTTTCCAGTGTTGGGAATACCATTCCACTGTGTGATAAAAATGGCAATGTGGTAGAATTTGAACCAGGACAAGAAATCGGTTTTTATTTTATCCCGGGAGGATGGGATGCTTCCGCTAATAATGGTTATGGAGGTATTAATACGAATATAGCTCACATGCACACCCATTTGCAATACAACCAAAACCAATCCCAACAGCATGTATTATTTCGACTCCAAAATCAATATCCTTTATTTATGGGTTTCGAAGATCAATGGATATCAGTTGATAATAGCAAGAGTGATGCCGATTTGAATGACATTATTATAGCTATATCGGACAATATGGATAATGCGGCAATTACAAATATCAGCAATATAAGTAATATACCTGTCGTAAATTAAACGAACTAATAGGGTTTCAATTTACGTATTTTCTCACGAAGTATTTCACGGGAAAGTATATGGTGATAAAGCTAATACCAATTACCGCCACTAAAATCATTGCAAAATCCTGCCAATGCATGGCTACAGGATAAGCGTCGATGATGAACGTTCCGGAACTGGGCAGAGACACAATACCAACTTTTATCTGTAACCAGCATACAAAAGCTCCAATCATCATACCCGCCAGTGCGCCTGATAAAACAATCATCCATCCTTGGGCGATAAAAATGCGGCCAATGAGTTGTTTGTCTGCTCCAAGACTTTGAAGGATAAACATATCGTTTTTCTTTTCAATCATCAACATAGAGAGTGAACCAACCACATTGAACGATGCGATCAACAACACAAAAGCCAATATCATAAATCCTACCCATTTTTCATATTTGAGAATCCGGTAAAAAAACTCTTTTTGTTGGTAAGTGTTTTTCACGTCAAAACCAGATCCAAAAATCTCAACAACACGCTTTTGTGCTTGGTCAACATTCGCGCCGGACTTGAGTTTTATTTCGATAGCGCCAACAACAGAATCGTTTTCCAACAAACTGCGGGCAAATTCCAACGGAACAAGCAGGTACTGTTCATTAATTTCTTCGTCAATGTCAAAAACACCTACCGGAAAAATGTATTTTTGACTTAACGCATTTTCGGGATTCAATGAAACCGACGGCACATTACGGACCGCATAACAATGTATAGGCGTAATAAAATTTAGTCCTATACGTAGTTTACCTGCCACACCCAAACCAACAATAGCCTGTGGCATGTCATTTGCCCAAAGTCTAAATTGCCCATCAAACATCATGGTGTCAATTCCGGTAACACGTTGGTATTGTTCATCGACACCCTTTAAGATAGCGATTTCTTGTTGTTCACCGTAGCGCACCAATACATTTTCTTCGATGGTTTGCGAAAAGGTAAATATATCTGGATCATTCTTTAATTGTTGGAGTTTATCAGCATCTGCTACAAAACTCTTCCCTACTGATGCCGTAATTTTCAAATCGGGGTCAAAAGTGCTGTAAAGAGTTCTGGCAAGATCCTCGAAACCATTAAACACAGACATCACAATCACCAGTGCAATAGTGCCCACAGCAACCCCAATCACAGAAACTGCTGAAATTACATTAACTGCATGATGCGATTTTTTGGCAAATAAATAACGGCAAGCTACAAGAAATGAAAAGTTCATCGATATAATATCTGGTTTCAGAATACAAATGTATAGTTTTTCTTCATCCTTGTTGGTATCCAAGTAATATTCATAAATAAGTACTTGATTTTTAAGAACAAGTAAATTTTAACATTTTTTATTACATGTTATATAACATTTTTTTGCAAAAAAAAATTACCTTGCAACACCATTTATATTGGGGTAATTTGGACGTAGTTAGTCTGTTTTGCATACAAATAATTTATTGAAATCATGGAGAATAAGGTTCAAGAAATTACTGAGAAAATATACCAAGAAGGTGTTGAAAAAGGCCAGGCGGAAGCACAAAAAATTGTTGAAGCTGCCGAAGCGAAAAAAACCGACATCCTTAAAAAAGCACAACAAGAAGCTGAGAAAATCGTAGCTGATGCTAAGAAATCGGCTGAAGAGTTGAATAAAAACACACAATCCGAACTGCAATTGTATGCTGGGCGTGCTGTGGAAGCACTCAAAAGCGAAATTACTGACTTAGTGACAGGAACCATTGTAGATGCTGCTGTAAAAAATGCTGTAGGAAATGAATGGTTACAAAAGCTGATGCTCACATTAGCTACCGACTGGGTAACGAAAGAAAATGTGATTATACAGACTACTGATGCAGAAACACTTATCAAATATTTTACCAGAGAAGCCAAAGCACTACTTGATAAAGGTATTAAGATAGAACAGGTAAACGGTAAGCCTGCCGAATTTGCTATCATGCCTGCCGACAAAAGTTATAAAGTAAAGTTTGGCGAGGCTGAGTTTGCTGCTTATTTCAAGAAATTTCTCCGTCCACAACTTGTCGAAATGCTATTCAAACAATAATTTTTGATTTTTGATTTTGGCTAATCGAAAATTGAAAATCGATAATTTGTTAATCGAAAATTATCAATCAAAAATCGAAAATTGAATATGAATTACTATTGTCTGATAGCAGGATTACCTGAAATTGAATTTGACAATAACAAACTGATTTTCAGTATTGCTGATTTTAAAAAGGAACTGCTTCCACAGTTGTCTGATGAAGATGTGCAAGTGATCGAATTGTTTTATACAAAATTCGATAATCAAAATCTATTGAGATATCTTAAGGATAAAGAAGCAACATTTGATACTCGTGGAAACCTCTCTAAAGAAGAGATGGAAGAATGCCTTCAGTTGATCAGTGAGGATGATAACCCTAAAAATAAACATTTTCCGCCATATTTTAAAACTTTTGTAGAAGAATACAAAGATGTTCAGCATATTGATATCGAAGAAGCAAAATGGGAAAATCGTTTGGCCGAATTATACTACCAATGGGCAATGCAATGTAATAATAAATTGATTGCCAAGTGGTTTGAGTTTAACCTGAATTTTAACAATATATTGGCCGCTTATACCAGCCGTAAATATCAGATGGATGTGATTGCTGTGGGAAGCAATGACGTAGCAGAATCCATCAGGACATCGAGTCAGCGTGATTTTGGACTTACTGGTACGATTGATGACCTCGAAACATTCCAGCGTATTGCCGAAGAACCTGACTTGTATGAACGTGAGCGAAAAATAGACCTGTTGAAATGGCAATGGCTCGATGAACAAACATTTTTCAAATATTTCAGCATTGAACGCATTTTTGCTTATCTGGTGAAACTTGAAATTATAGAGCGCTGGGTAAATCTCGATCCCGGAGAGGGTGAGAAAATATTCAGGGGACTGATTGACCATCTGAAAGAAAATGTAGTAAGTGGACGAGAGTCAATCAATCTTCAATTAAATGAACTTTAAGCATTTTTAATTTTTGATTGATTATTTTTGATTAACCGATAATTGAAAATAAATAAATAAAAATCAAAAGTAAAAAATAGAAATAAACAGATTGTTTTTGAGTAGATCTAATGTAATGTGGTAAGATACATTGACTCATCGAAAATCAAAAATCAAAAACTTAGCGAAGCGTTCCTGTCCGCGTGAACAGGCGGGCTCATGAACGATAGTGAATAATCAAAAATAGTAAGACGATGGCGACAAAAGGAATGGTGAAAGGTATTGTGTCGAACTTGGTGACAATTGAGGCTGATGGCCCTGTGTTGCAGAATGAGATATGTTTTATTCACACAGGCGGAGACCGTTTAATGGCTGAGGTTATCAAGGTTATTGGTCGAAATGCTTACGTACAGGTATATGAAAGTACTCGTGGACTGAAAGTAGGTGCCGAAGCTGAGTTTGCAGGACATATGCTTGAAGTAACGATGGGCCCGGGAATGCTTTCGCGAAATTATGATGGTCTACAGAATGATCTCGACAAGATGGACGGTGTGTTTCTGAAGCGTGGCCAATATACTTTTCCCCTGAATGAGAAGAAATTATGGGATTTCAAGCCTCTGGCTAAAGAAGGTGACACGGTAACTGCCGGAAGTTGGTTAGGCGAAGTGGATGAAAATTCACAACCGCATAAAATCATGGTACCGTTTACGTTCGAAGAGAAATATGTTCTCAAAAAACTTGCGGCTGCCGGACAATATACTATTGAGGACGACATAGCTACCTTAACTGATGCTGCTGGAAGTGAAATTAAGATCAACATGATGCAAAAATGGCCTGTACGTAGGGCAATTACAGCATACGCCGCAAAACCACGTCCGTTCAAATTACTCGAAACCGGTGTTCGTATTATTGATACGGCCAATCCGATCGTGGAAGGTGGAACAGGCTTTATCCCAGGTCCTTTCGGTACAGGAAAAACCGTACTACAACACGCTATATCAAAACAAGCTGAGGCGGACATCGTTATCGTAGCCGCATGTGGCGAACGGGCCAACGAGGTAGTAGAGATTTTTGCGGAATTTCCGCATTTAATTGACCCACATACAGGACGTAAGCTGATGGAACGTACCATCATTATAGCCAATACCTCCAATATGCCTGTGGCGGCTCGAGAAGCATCGGTATATACGGCCATGACTATCGCTGAATATTACCGTAGCATGGGATTGAAAGTATTATTGATGGCTGACTCCACGTCGCGTTGGGCACAAGCATTACGCGAAATGTCCAACCGTTTGGAAGAACTGCCCGGACCAGATGCCTTTCCGATGGATTTGTCTGCTATTATTTCTAACTTTTATGGTCGCGCCGGTTATGTGGAATTAGCCAACGGGACGACAGGGTCTATCACCTTTATCGGAACGGTATCTCCTGCGGGTGGTAACCTTAAAGAGCCGGTTACCGAAAATACCAAAAAGGTGGCACGTTGTTTCTTCGCATTAGAGCAGGACCGCGCCGACAAAAAACGCTATCCAGCTGTCAATCCAATTGATAGTTATTCAAAATACTTGGAATATCCCGAATTTGCTGAATATATTAGCAAACGCGTTTCACCGGATTGGATCAATACGGTAAACGAATTAAAAACCCGCATGCAACGTGGTAAGGAAATCGCTGAACAAATCAATATCCTTGGAGATGATGGTGTTCCGGTGAGCTATCATGTAATTTATTGGAAATCGGAACTGATTGATTTTGTCATTCTCCAACAGGATGCTTTTGACAAAATCGATGCAGTAACACCGATTGAACGTCAGAAATATATGGTCGATTTGATCATGCGGATCTGCCACACCGAGTTTGAATTCTCCGCCTTTGCCGACGTCATGGACTATTTTAAGAAAATGATCAATATCTGCAAACAGATGAATTATTCGGAGTTTCAATCAGCTGAGTTTACTTGTTTTGAGCAAGAACTGGATGAGTTGGTAAAGGAAAAGGCAGTATAAAGTAAAATAGAAAATCAAACAGCAAAAATGCACAATCGCTATGGCAAAAGCATTTCAGAAAATATATACTCAAATTAGTCAGATTACAAAGGCAACCTGTATGTTGAAAGCATCAGGGATCGGGTATGACGAATTGGCAACTGTCGATGGGGCTTTAGCCCAAGTAGTGAAAATCAACGGTGACGAAATCACATTACAGGTATTTCGTGGCACAGAAGGTATTCGCACCAACGCTGAAGTAGTTTTTCTCGGTAAAGCGCCTACATTAAAGGTGGGGCCTCAGTTGGCAGGACGTTTTTTCAATGCATTCGGTACACCAATTGATGGTGGACCTGTTCCGGAAGGTGAAGAACGTGAAATTGGTGGACCATCGGTGAATCCGGTACGCCGCAAACAACCATCGGAATTGATTGCGACAGGGATAGCAGGTATTGACTTGAATAATACGCTGGTAACAGGACAGAAAATTCCCTTCTTTGCTGATCCAGATCAGCCGTTCAACCAGGTGATGGCTACAGTGGCGTTGCGTGCCGAAACGGATAAGATCATTCTTGGAGGTATGGGCTTGGCCAACGACGATTACCTATTTTTCAAGAATGTATTCAGTAATGCCGGTTCGCTCGACCGTATCATTAGTTTTGTAAATACGACTGAAGACCCACCGGTAGAACGTCTTCTGATCCCTGATATGGCACTCACTGCTGCAGAATATTTTGCAGTGGACAAACACGAAAAGGTGTTGGTGTTGCTTACCGACATGAGTTCATATGCCGACGCACTTTCCATTGTATCCAACCGTATGGATCAGATACCATCGAAGGATTCTATGCCTGGTTCGCTGTCTTCTGATTTGGCAAAAATTTATGAAAAAGCTGTGCAGTTTCCTGATGGTGGTTCCATTACTATTATTGCGGTAACCACGCTCTCAGGAGGTGATATCACGCATGCTGTGCCAGACAATACGGGATACATTACCGAAGGACAACTTTTCTTACGTCGTGATACAGACATCGGAAAGGTCATTGTCGACCCATTCCGGAGCCTTTCGCGTCTGAAGCAGTTAGTGATTGGTAAAAAGACGCGTGAAGACCATCCACAAGTGATGAATGCTGCTGTACGTCTATATTCCGATGCAGCTAATGCCAAAACCAAACTGGAAAATGGTTTTGATCTGAGTAATTATGATGAACGTGCGTTGGCTTTTGCCAAAGATTATTCAAATAATTTGCTCGCTATCGATGTGAATATTAATACGACAGAGATGCTCGACGAAGCTTGGACGCTATTTGCCAAGCATTTCAAGCCTGAAGAAGTAAACATCAAGCAAGAACTTGTATCCAAGTATTGGAAAGAGCAGTAAATCATTTTTGATTGTTAATCAAATATAAACATGGCCATCAAATTTCAATATAATAAAACCTCGCTTCAAGGTATTGAAAAGCAGTTGAAGATGCGGTTGCGGTCGTTACCGACCATCAAAAACAAGGAAAGTGCCTTACGGATGGAAGTAAAACGGGCGAAAGATGAGGCGTGTGAATTGGCGCAAAAATTCGAAGAACAAATCAGTTCATACAACAAAATGGCGGCATTATGGAATGAGTTTGAACCTTCGTCGATATCTGTTCAGGATGTACATTTATCATCACGTAAAGTAGCAGGTATCCGCGTTCCCGTGCTCGACGAAGTAGTATTTGCTGTGCGTCCATTCAGCCTGTTCAATAGTCCGAAATGGTACCTAGACGGCATTCGTCTATTGGAAACTTTGGCTAAAACAGGTGTTGAATATGAGTTTTGTATGATGAAAATTGACCTGTTGGAGCACGCCCGAAAAAAGACCACACAAAAGGTGAATCTTTTTGAAAAAGTACAAATTCCCGGTTTCGAAGATGCCATCCGTAAAATCAAGCGTTTTATGGAAGACGAAGAAAATTTGTCGAAATCTTCGCAAAAAATCATGAAGTCAAAACAAGCAGCAATGGGCGTAGGGTAACAAAAATGGTTCAAAAATTATCAATCAAAAATTGAATTATGGTTGAAAAAATGAAAAAATACAGCTTTCTGATTTATTATAAGACTTATAATAAATTTTTGGAGAGCATTCAACAAGCGGGTGTAGTGCACATCGTGGAGAAACAAAAAGGCATCCCCGATGATGCAACTGCTTTGCGTGAGCAGTTGGCTACAGCTGATTTGCTGAAAAACGCCATCCGGTCGCTGCAACGCAGGCTGGATGAAAAGAAAGATGTTGCGGTTCATCCGGAAAATCCATCAGTAAACAGCATGGATATACTTGCCAAATATGAGCAATTAAGGGCACAAGACGAACAACAAAAGTTACAACAACAAAGTTTGCAAAAAGAAATTGACAACATGTCAGTATGGGGTGATTTCGATTTGGAGATGCTTCATAAATTGGAAAAAGCAGGGCTAAAATTGAAATTTTATTCTTGCCGCGAACGTGAATTCCAGCCTGAATGGATACATCAATTCGATGCGATAGAAGTAACACAGGTAGGAACCGTTATTTATTTTGTAACTGTCACCCCTAGCTATCTCGACGAAGAACCTGACGCTGAAAAGATGCGTTTATCTGACCAATCGCTTCGACAAATAGAAACAGCCTTGCAAGAAAGCAGAAAGCAAGTGGAAGATATCACAAAAGCATTTGATCTGTTGGCTGTAGAACACATCAATGATCTGAAAAAACTTCAGGCACAGATTCTTGAGGGTATCGATCTGAATAAAGTGCACTTGCAGATAGAAAAGAAGGCGGATGAAAAATTAATTTTACTTGAAGGCTGGGTGCCGGTAATTAAAGAACCTGAACTGATCCAAGTTCTTGATAAGCAGGACGTATATTATGTAAGCGAAGAACCGGCAAAAGATGATCATACAGTTCCTATATTACTCAAAAATAATTGGTTTGCGCGATTGTTTGAGCCGATCGGTGAGTTATATGATTTCCCGAACTACAATGAATTAGATTTGACGCCATTTTTTGCACCTTTTTACATGTTGTTTTTTGGGCTTTGTCTCGGCGATGCAGGATATGGACTATTGTTGTTGGTGGCAGCATTGATTGCACGTCCCAGAATGAAAGCCTCTATGAAACCAATTTTATCCTTGGTAGCCATATTGGGAGCATCTACTATGGTTTGCGGGATGATTGGCGGAACGTTTTTCGGGATAAATTTAGCTAAAACTAACTGGCAGTGGCTTACTTCATTTAAGCAATTCATGCTTGATTCGGATCAGCTGTTCAATCTGGCATTGATTTTAGGTGCCATACAAATCATTTTCGGAATGTTTGTAAAAGCCATTGGAACAGTTCGTCGTTATGGATGGGCTTATTCGTTGGACACCTGGGGGTGGCTTATCCTGATTCTGGGTGGTGGTAGTTTATACCTTGCTTCCGATAAGGCTTTGCTTTCTCCTGATGCGGCTCGTTATCTTTGTTATATTATCCTGGGCATTGCTGGTTTGTGTATCTTTATTCTGAATACTCCGGGACGCAATCCTTTGATTAATGTCGGTAGCGGGTTATGGAATACTTACAATATGGTTACCGGCGTGTTGGGTGACTTGTTATCATACATCCGTTTGTTTGCATTAGGTATCTGCGGTAGTGTGATGGGTTTCGTATTCAATGACTTGGCCATGCAGATGAGTGGCAATATTCCCGTGGTAAGTCAATTGGTGATGCTTGTGATCCTATTGGCAGGACATTCGCTTAATATTTTTATGTCGGGTTTAGGAGCTTTTGTCCATCCGATGCGTCTTACCTTTGTTGAATTTTATAAAAATGCAGGATTTGAAGGCGGTGGCAAGAAATATAAACCGTTGAAACATATTGAGACTAATTAAGAATTAAAAATTAAAAATTAAGAATGAGGGTGACTCGTAACTTATCACTAAATAAAAATCAAAAATTAAAAATCAATAAATTATGCAACCTATTGTTTTAGCTTACATTGGAGTTGGCCTGATGGTTGGGCTGGCAGGTATCGGAAGTGCGTTTGGCGTTACCATCACAGGCAATGCTGCCATCGGGGCCATGAAGAAAAATCCAGATGCTTTCGGTAACTATATGGTATTGAGCGCACTCCCCGGAACTCAGGGTTTGTACGGCTTTTTAGGGTATTTCTTGTTGGCCAAATATCTTATAGCCGATATCACCATGTTCCAGGCATCTGCTATCTTTGGTGCAGGATTGGCATTGGGCGCAGTCGGCTTGTTATCGGCTATTCGCCAGGGACAAGTTTGTGCCAATGGTATTGCTGGTATAGGCGCGGGTTATGATGTGTTCGGGAAAACGCTGATTTTGGCCGTATTCCCAGAATTATATGCTATCGTTGCGTTGGCTGCAACATTTATGATTGGCGGAACTTTAGGATAGTTTTGGGCATAGAGCTTACCAGATCTCAAATGTCCAGTAAGACTCAATGTAAAAGATATCAACCTACTAAGGTTTGAGAACCTTAAGAATTAAGGGTGTTGTTGCTTATATTTTAAAATATCATGATATCTGACTCTTCTATAACGCTCCGTGCTGTCGAACCGGAAGATCTTGCTTTGTTGTATCTGTGGGAAAATGATCGGTCTGTATGGCATGTGAGCAACACGCTGGTGCCTTTTTCACGCCACCAGCTGAAGCAATACATTGAGTCGAATCCCAGTGAAATACTCGTACATCAGCAATTAAGGATGATGATCGATTGCAAGGAACCTGGAACGTCTCAGGTGCATACAGTAGGCAGCATTGACTTGTTTGATTTCGAACCGATACATCAACGTGCCGGGCTGGGTATTCTTATTGCTTCGGAAGAAAATCGCCGGCAAGGGTATGCTTTTGCCGCCATTCAACAAATGATTGATTATAGCCAGACAGTATTATTTCTGCATCAGTTGTATTGTAACATACCGGCTAGCAACACGGCCAGTATCAAATTATTTGAGAAAGTCGGCTTCGAAATCGCCGGTAAAAAAAAGGACTGGTTGCGGACAGAAACCGATTGGGAGGATGAATTTTTGTATCAACTGATACTGAGATAAGTATATTTCTGTACCAAATATAGAAAATGCCGGTAATACTTATACTACCGGCATTTTTTCATCTATAGATGAAATGAAATTATTTATTCTTTCAACTTTCTGTACCGGATTCGTTTCGGACCTTCATCGCCAAGACGCTTCTTACGATTTTCTTCGTATTCAGAATATGAGCCTTCGAAGAAATATACATTCGAATCGCCTTCAAATGCCAGTATGTGAGTAGCGATACGATCGAGGAACCAACGGTCGTGAGAAATTACTACAGCGCAACCTGCAAAATCTTCAAGACCTTCTTCGAGTGCCCGTAAAGTATTTACGTCGATATCGTTTGTCGGCTCATCGAGAAGAAGCACGTTACCTTCTTCTTTGAGTGCCATGGCTAAATGTAATCGATTACGTTCTCCACCCGACAATATTCCACACTTTTTCTCCTGGTCAGCGCCGGTGAAATTAAATCGTGCAACATACGCACGTGCATTTACTTGCCTTCCGCCAAGTGCTATCAACTCATTACCTTGCGATATTACCTGGTAAACGGTTTTTTCAGAGTCTATATCTTTATGACTTTGATCTACATAAGCAATCTTTACTGTTTCACCTACTTCGAAGGTACCGGTATCAGGCTTTTCCATGCCCATAATTAGCCGGAAGAGTGTTGTTTTTCCAGCACCATTGGGCCCAATGACACCAACAATACCTGCAGGAGGCAGTTTAAAGCTGAGGTGATCAAACAAGAGCCTTTCGCCATAAGCCTTAGATACATCTTTGACTTCGATGACTTTGTCTCCTAATCGTGGTCCATTAGGGATAAATATTTCGAGCCTCTCTTCCTTCTGTTTGACATCCTCATTCATCATTTTATCATATGCTGACAAACGGGCTTTCGCTTTTGCATGACGGGCTTTTGGCGCCATACGTACCCATTCTAACTCACGTTCGAGAGTTTTGCGCCGTTTACTTTCCTGTTTCTCTTCTTGCGCCATACGTTTTGTTTTCTGCTCCAACCAAGAAGAATAATTACCTTTCCACGGAATCCCTTCTCCACGATCGAGTTCTAAAATCCAGCCAGCTACGTTATCTAGGAAATACCTGTCATGAGTGATGGCAATCACCGTCCCTTTGTACTGTTGCAAATGCATTTCGAGCCATTGTACCGATTCCGCATCCAAGTGGTTAGTTGGCTCGTCGAGCAACAGGATATCAGGCTCTTTCAATAACAAACGGCACAACGCTACCCGCCGGCGTTCACCTCCTGAAAGCACTGAAATAGGAGCGTCACCATCCGGACAACGGAGAGCATCCATAGCCCGTTCAAGTTTACTGTCGAGGTCCCAGCCGCCAACATGCTCTATCTGTTCTGTGAGTTCCCCCTGACGTATCATGAGTTGATTCATCTCCCCATCAGTCATCGGTTCCATAAAACGATTGTTGACTTCTTCGTACTCTTTCAGCAAGTCAACAATTTCTTGAACACCCTCCTGCACAATATCTTTAACGGTTTTAGATTCGTCGAGATGGGGTTCCTGCTCTAAATAACCAACTGAATATCCCGGCGAAAACACCACTTCTCCCTGAAATGATTTTTCGATGCCAGCTATGATTTTTAACAAAGTAGATTTACCAGATCCGTTTAAACCAATAATGCCTATTTTGGCACCATAGAAAAAAGAAAGATAAATATTCTTCAATACTTGTTTGTGTGGCGGAAAAGTCTTGTTGACTCCAACCATCGAGAAAATAATCTTATTGTCGTCTGACATACATGAAAGATTGGTGAAAAAATGTATTTGATATACTTCAAGGCTATTTTATGTAGCCTCAAAATCGGGGCAAAAATACAAAAAAATCACTGCCAACCAATAAAATAACTTGTTCTGGCGAGACTAACGCATCAAAACTTAAATATCTGATATATTAATATTCCTGATTCAATGATTTGTGATTTATGAAATTCTTGCATTGTGGAATTTTGAATTAGAAATAAAAATAATGATTCCATAACACATTGATTATAAAATAAAAACAAAAATTAAAATAGCTATAGATAGCTATAAAATAGCGATAAATCACTACATAATAGCTAAATTTCGCTATAAAATAGTGAAAAACCACTATAAGATAGCTAAAAAACGCTATAAAATTGTCAACAAAGAATCATGTAATGTGTATTTTGAATTAAAGACTGTCGCCTACATCACCGGCGCTTTAGCATGTATGCATTATGCTTATTTTGTGATGATTACATGAATGTTCAATAATCAACTACTCGGTATATGTTATTTGAAGACCTTAAAATTCATATTCGCATGGATGAGGAACATGGTTTCGCGTGGATGACGATATTTGCCAGAGCAGATATACAGGCAATTCGTACATATACCATAAATGCTATGATTACCGGTTCAATCGAAATAGAACAATCGGTATCTGCCGTATGTTTTATCTAAG
>JAVBMZ010000137.1:0-44482 GCA_031551935.1 Bacteroidales bacterium | reverse complement strand
ATTGCATGTAGCTGCCATTACGTTTCTGCCAACTTATTTGCCAATGCGCATTTATCTTTCCCGCTATGCGATGCGTCAATCCGATATTGAGTTTATGTTTTAGGTAATCTAATACGTAATAAGATACATATTGGTTGGCTGATTTGTTACTATTCATGAAACTATAGGATATCGACAAGGAATGTATCCAAAAATCAGGATGAATGAGCTGATGCAGATTACAGTATGTCCTTAATCCGATGCCTTGCGTATAGAGTTCCGTAAGATTTTCAGTATGCCATTTTTGTTCGTCATTTTGCCATACCCAATCAATAGCATCGGTGATGTTACGGTAAAAATAACTGATACTAGCGTTCCAAGCACCAGATGTAATTTTTGTCCCTAATTCATATTCTGTACTGCGTTCAGGTTTTAAATCAGGATTACCAATATTCATTGGACTCTGATAGTAAAGATCTGTGAAAGTGGGTAAACGCATGGCTTGATTGGCAGAAGCATATATTTTAATGATATTAGTTGGCCGGAAAGCAATATCAATGCCTGGATATATGTTTAACTTATGGTTCGTATAACTGTTGTGATTGATCAACACGCCCACTGAAGCACTCCATTTGCCAATGTATAGGTTTTGTTCAGCAAACGTGCTGATATTAGTGCGATAATCGGTTTTATTGTAGTATTTGCCGTCTTGACGAGGGACTTCACGTGGCGTATTCATTGCTACACCCAAGTTGGTGCTATAAATACGTTCGTTGCGTGTTAGCAGTCCGAAACTTGTTTTTCCGATACGGCTCACCAATGAGATATTGACATCGGCGCCAAGAATGTCGGTATAGTGAAAATTTTGGTATGCTTCCGGATGGTTACGCGTAAGTACATAATGATCATAATTGCGTCGCCAATATATGTCGGGCGATATTTTTATTTTCCCTGTCGATTCACCTTTCAGTGCAGCATAAAAAGTGTGCAACGATTCGTATTGATCCGGATACTTTGGTCCATAGAAACTGTTAGCGCCAAAGCTCTTTTGTGTGTAACCAAATTGTAAGTCAATCGGAAAGGCACCATTGTTCCAGCGATTTTGCGTGAAAGCGCTTAGATTGTTGAAGTCAGTATTGTGCATATACCCATTGGATGCTGTTTGCGATACTGCCAAATGGTTTGATGTGTGTTGCGTGTGGAACGTACCGGCGAACGCGGCTTTGTAGAATCCATATTGGCCACCTGTTAAATAGGTTTTCAAGGAATTACTGGATTTTGTCCCAGTAATAAAGTTAACAGCGCCGCCTAACGCATTATTGCCAAAAATCCGTGCGGCCGGGCCTTCAAGGATTTCAATTTTTTCGACTGATTCGAGATCTATGGGAAGGTTAAGTGCGTAGTGTCCTGTTTGTGGGTCGCTGATGTTGATTCCGTTGAGAAGTACCAACGTTTGGTCAAAGGAAGCGCCGCGTATCATAACATCAGCTTGTGTGCCGAATGGGCCTCGTTGCCTCAAGTCGACATTGGGAACGTAATCCAGCATGTCGGCGAGGCTTTGTACTGCCGCATGCTCCATCTCTGCGCGGGCTACTTGAGTAATCGTGCGTCCTGTTTGGGCAAACACGTCGGGCGCTGCATCTGCACTTATCTCAACCTCTTCGAGATCGATTACTTTAACGTGTGTAGTGTCTTTCTGAGCAAAACTTTGTTCAGGAGAAGTCAATAGCGAGTAGCTGACACATAATACGCCGATTTTAACACATTTGCACAAGCTGTTGAAAGCCGAATAAGATTTGTTACCCCATCGTCTAAAACAGATTGGTGCAGAACGTTCTTTTAAAGATACTTTCATTGGATAATTGGAATTTTTAGTGATTTAAAATTACACCATACCGTATGATATGGCGTATGACATCATATATAAAAAAATTATTTCGTTTATTTACGCCCTCTCAACATTTCTCTCTTCCCTTTTGGTCCGGATAACCGTTCCACGGTATAGCCAACCTTTTGCATGGTACGACGCACTTCTCCTTTAGCACAGTACGTTGTCAATACGGCGCCGGGGTTCATGGCATCATAAAGTTTGGAGAATACATCATTACTCCACATTTCCGGTTGGACTGCCGGAGAGAAAGCATCAAAATAGATAATATCGACTCCCCGGGTAAACGCAGTTTCCAATAAATCGATTTTACGCTTATGCAATGTAAAATAAGAAGTCATGGCAATATCCTTTTCCCATGGTTCCGTATGGAATCTAAGAAACAACTCATTCTTCGATAAAGAAGAAATAGTATGGAAATCAACCGGATAAAGCTCTATGGCCTCATAATGGGTGAACCGTTGGTTCGTTTCTGCCTGCATTGCGGTTAAGAAAGCGTTCAGGCCTGTTCCAAAACCGATTTCCAACACTGATACAGGATCAATATGGATAGAGAGGTATGCTGCTTCAATAAAAACATGATTTGATTCGCTGGTTGCACCGTACAGTGAATGATAATGTTCACCGAACCGTTCGGAATAAAGGGTCATCGACCCATCTTCGGTTTGAACGCCCATTATTCTTTATGCTGCTGGATGATAATTTTTAATGATTGAACCATCTGAAGACCAACAACGGGATATTGAACCGGTAAAGGTTTTTCTTGACGACCGCCTTATGGAATAGTTGCTGAAAGATGCTCCTGTTGTGTTCGTGAAAAGAAATTACGCCAATATCATTTTTTTCTACCAGATCTTCCAAGGTTTTTTCTACATCATTGGTATCTATAATGTCGAAAGTCACTATCCCTTTTTGTATTTCCTTATCGAATGGCTTTTTCAGAACTTCCATCTGCGCATTATCTAACAGGGTGTCGTTTTCCGGAAAACGCAGATTACGGCATAACAATATATTAGACCCACGAATAAAGTAATCGATAATAAATTGCACTTCCGACTGCGCTGCTTCGGCAAAATTAGTGGCATACAGAACATTATTAAGGTTACCGCCTTTATATTGATAACCTTCAGGAATAGCAAGAACAGGGACCGGGGAGTAACTAAACAACGATGAAGCTGTGCTGCCTGAAAAAGATTCTTTTTTGCCTGTTCCAGTAGCGCCAATAAAAATCATCAGCACATCCTTTTTTGAGCAAACCTCACCAATCGTTTCTTCCAAATCCAACCCAGTGACCATGGTTTCAATCTGTAACGATGGGTATTCTCCATCTATTTTTGAAGAAATCCGGTTCATTTGTTCCTCACACGATTCACGCAGAAAATCGTAATTTGGTTCCATAACCGGCATAACATCGTTCGGCGTAATGGTATTAATTGACTGCAAGAGTGCTAAATCAAAATAAGAGTGCAACAGGATAATACTACATTGATGCTGTTGAGCAAAATTGCATGCCACGTGGATGACATGAGTGGTATTTTCCGAAAAGTCAATCGGAACTAAAATTTTTTTCATGATGCATCTGTATATTGTTTGAAACAATATTCAAAAATACATTTTTTCTTGATGTAATGATTAAAAGTCGTCATTATTTTTCTGATTTCGGTATTATTTTAGTTTTGAATAGCATCTAAAATACAGCGTTATTTTCAGAAATTTTGGATATGTTCCATCATACAGAAAGTTGATAGAATTAAATATTCCTATCATAACAAGGCATATTGAACATGTAAAAATGTTACGGGGTAAGTATGAGACAAGAATTAGTTTGTATGATAAAAAGATGCACAAGGAATCTTGTGCCTTCTTAGTGAACTTTGTGGTTTTAATATAGCATACATTGACGGATATTGAACGCGTGATTATTGAATTATATATCAAATATTTACAAAATTTACCATACTATACCGTATGGTATGGTAAATCAACGGAGGATAACCATGCTTATAAGCATACATCAAAAAATAACCTAAACTAAATATTGCCGACCACTTAAGTAGTTGAAGAATCAACAGTTTCCAACACCTTGGGATTTTGTCGTGTAGCATCAACCGTAAAATAAAAACTTGAGCCAACACCTAACTGGGATTCCACCCAAATATTCCCACCCATCATTTCTACCAAATTTTTTGAAATGGCCAAGCCTAGCCCTGTTCCGCTCACGTTTCGTGCATTGTGCTCTTCCACTTGCCTGAACCGTTCGAATAAAATATTGTTGCAGTATTTTGGAGGGATTCCTATTCCTGTATCCTGCACATGGAATAGTAGCTGATGATTGTCTGTTTTGGTATAACCGAAACTAACAAATCCTTTATCGGTAAACTTAATGGCATTGCCAACCAGATTTGTCAATACTTGTCTCAAACGAACGGGATCAATGGAGATGGTTTCATCCCATTCCGTTTCTGCACATACAATTTCGATTTTGTCTCTACCTTGTCTTTGTATCAATTGCTGGTATAACAATAACAAGTCAGACAATAACTGATTGATATTACATGATATAGGTGATATCTTTAATTGTTTGGATTCTATTTTGGAAATATCAATGATGTCGTCTAATAACTGTAACAACATCTGACAATTATCATTGATAATCTGTGAATATTGGGCTATTTTCGGAGAAGTTTCTTCTTTTTGCATCAGCGAAGCGAAACCCACAATTCCGTTCATGGGAGTTCGTATTTCATGCGACATATTTGCCAAAAATGACGACTTCATATTATCTGCTTGTTCGGCGCGTTCTTTTGCTTTTATCAATTCTTTATTAGCAACTTTTTTCTCTAATTTGTTAAAAATAATTTGTACTACATTTTGCATAAAGGCGATTTCGTTATATCCCCAATCAAAAATGTATTGGTTAAAAATGCACTTTGTCAACAGCATCATTCCGTACGTGATGCCATGTTGCGAAATAGGAAATGCGTACAATCGTTTTACAATATCTTTTGAAAAATGTGGTTTGATGAAATCAGGCAAATGTTGATAATCATATATCAGAGACATATTTTCTTTGATCTGTTCTGCCCATTTGATAAAAAGATGGGAGGGGATAGCAATCGCCTGATGATTACTATCTGAAAAAGTATCTGATTGCCAATTGAATATTTGAGGATTTTTTTCGTCAGATGAATCCCAACTCATTAGAGTGATAGTGCATGGATTGGTATACTCTGCTACCCAAGAAAGAATACGTTGTAACGAATCATCCAAATCGTTTGTATAAAATAATTCGTGTAGCAAATCACTTATCAATAGTTGTCGTTCCAAATTTTCTTGCACTTTCTGTTCAGCATCCTTTTGCCGGGTAATATCTCTGAAAGACAGTATGACGCCTTTGACTGCCTTATTGTCTAATGCATTACGACCTGTTCCTTCTACAGTGAGAAGATTCCCCCGGCTATCAATAAGTCGTATATTGACATTTTGACGTATTGTATCTTCGGGAACATCTTCGTTAATAGTTTTAGTAAATTCCATTTTGGCATATTCCACATCATCGGGATAAACGTAGTCAAAGATATTGCGATAAAGTAACTCCTTACTCTTATGTCCCAATACCTTGCCGCCTGAGGGAGATACGTACAAAATTTTTCCATCCTTATCCACAATGAAAACCAAATCAGATAACTGTTGTACTATAGTGCGGAATTTTGATTCACTTTCATACAGTTCCTGATGGCGGGTTTTGACTTTGTCCTCCAAATGACTATGGTGTTGTTTTATCTCTTTACGAGCTGCGTTCAGCGTAGTTGTTTTTTTCTTTAGGAGAAATTCCAAATCATTTTGATGCTCCATGATTATTTTTTCGGCTCGATGGTGCGAAATAGCTGTCGCCAAAATAGCGGTAATTTTTCGTATAAATGTGATTTCAGCTTCATTCCATGGTACCTTCGTATGACGATTGATACCAATAAATCCTAATTCTTGGTCATTGTGTTCCATCGCTACCAATAGTATGGACATTTGTTGGCGGTGTGGAAAAATAGGTGTCATATCCGAAGGTAATTCTTCCGAATTATTGATGCAAAGAATTTTATGCTGATCAAACAATTGTTTTGTTATTGGAAAATTCTGATATTCAATATAACGCAAATGATTAGTTTCTGTCGTTATTTCCTGATCATGCCATTCAAAAGTATTGTCGGCTTGTAACCCGTCTGGAATATTTTCAAATATGGAAATACACGATGCTTGACAATATTTTCCCAGTGATGAAATGATCTCAGTCATCGTTGCAGAAAAATTATTTGTGGCCTGTAACTGTAGCAGGATATTGGATATAAAAGTTTGTTGGCTTAAAAACATTTGCAGTTTTTCGACAATATTTTGCCCAGTATCTTCGTTATCAGATATGTAAGAATATTCGAAAGTTTCTGCCTGTTGGTGCGATTGTTCTGGTTGATATTGGCTCAATGCATCTTTAAGCTCCATGACTTGTTCACCGGTTAGCATGTCTACGTTCATTGAGTAAGCTAATTTACAGGATAATAATAACTTTACTTTCTAATAATACGCTTATTCGAATAGTATTTCTTTATGATAATGTAACTTGTTGATACAAGCTATTCATTAATTCTTTGAATATATGGTCGTCTTTGAACAATAATACTTATAACAAAAAGACTGTTGTATTGTTTGGCTTAAATGGACGAGTTTATCTTAATCGCTTTTGTGTCAATTTCGTTAAATAACGTTAAAAGGTATTTGGTCTACAACAAAATACCTATTTTTACACCTCCATTTTTAATAAAATAGAAATGGTTAATACCAGTTTGACAGCATAAGATGTAATGCCATCGATCTTATATCACGCAAATAATATTGAATGGCCATTTTTATTTTTATCTAATCTAATTTTGAATGAAAAAGAGGAATATTTGGTTGATCGCAGGGGCTGTTGTAGTAATTGTATTGATCATGGCGATAAGCCGTAGTAAGAAAAAAACAGAGTCCGAATTGATTGTAGCAGTGACTCAAGGCGAATTTGAAATATTGGTTGCTGTTACCGGTGAGTTACAAGCCAAAAATTCTGAAAATATTATGGGGCCTGATTTGCGTTCCGGTGTATTCCGTTTTGGCGAATATAAAATTCAGGATTTGATAATGGAAGGTACCGTAGTAGATTCTGGCGATTATGTTGCTGAATTGGACCGTAGCACTGCGGCAAACTCTGTATTGGATGTGGAAGATCGTATCACTGAAGCCGAGTCACGTGCTCTTACTACACGACTGGATACTACCATGACTTTGCAAGGACTGCGTGATGATTTGCTGAATAAAGGATTTGCGGTAGAAGAAGCCAGAATCAAATTGGAACAATCTAAGTTTGAACCACCTGCCACGATAAGGCAGGCCGAAATAGATCTTGACAAAGCCAAACGTTCTCTGGAACAAGCATATGCAAATTATGATTTAAAGGTACAACAGGCGAAAGCTAGTATGGTCGAAGCTGAAATTGATCTTAATCGACAATTACGCCGCCGTCAACAAATGCTTGAAATTCTTGAAAAGTTTACCATACGCGCACCCAAAAAAGGAATGGTGATATATTATCGAGAATGGAACGGACAAAAACGTAAAGTGGGTTCTTCTCTTAGTCCATTTGACCCTGTAGTAGCTACCCTGCCGGATCTTTCGGTGATGGTATCAAAAACTTACGTCAACGAAATTGATATCAGTAAAGTAAAAAGGGGACAAATAGTACGGATTGGAGTGGATGCTTTTCCGGACAGGAGATATACAGGAAAAGTGACTTCGGTAGCTGATATCGGTGAACAATTAGCTAATGCCGATGCTAAAGTATTTGAAGTAGTTATCGAGGTGAACGAATCGGACGCTATTATGCGTCCTTCTATGACCACCAGTAATGCGATTGTTATCAACACCTTGAGCAACGTCAAGCATATACCTATTGATGCCATACATAGCCAAGATAGTATACCATTTGTATATACAACATCTCATACCAAGCAAATTGTGGTATTGGGTGAGTCGAATGAAAACGAAATAGTGATTGAGCAAGGGCTGAGTGTAGGCGATAAAGTGTTTATATCTATTCCTGAAGATTCCCAAAAATGGAAAATTGTCGGTGATGACTTGATACCTATTATTAAAGAACGGGCGTTAGAAAAGAAAAAGGCCAAAGAAGAGATGGAGCACAAGGCCGAAGAAGAGAGAAAAGCTCGACAGTCCCGTGGAGGTCGTCCTGGAGGAATGCCACAAAATGGTGGAAGGCCACAAAGGCAATAGGTTTTATTATATTGAATCACAAATCTGAATAAACCATGCGCTTTTTCAAAAGATACATGCATGACATACAGATAGCTGTAGAGTCTATTCTTTCTAATAAACTACGTTCTATCCTCACTGCGTTGGGCATTATCTTTGGTGTCGCAGCTGTGATTAGTATGATGGCCATTGGGAATGGTGCGCAACAGGAAATTCTCGAACAAATTAAAATGGTGGGCGTGAATAACATTATTATTACGCCTGTTTTACCGCAGAATGAGGACGAAGAAGGCACTGGTGAATCTACCGGAGCCGATGCAGGACAGAAAAAAAAGTTTTCCCGTGGTCTTACAATAGCCGATGCAGAGGCTATTCGAGACGTCATCTCGTCCGTTAAAAATCTCAGTCCTGAAATTACCTTCAATTCCTATGTCGTACAAAATGGGATTCGCGAGCAAGCTAAGATTGTAGGTATATCGCGTGAATTTTTCAACTTGTACGATCTTCCATTGGAACAAGGCTCTGTATTTGATCAGTACCAGGAAGAAAATGGCATGGCCGTGTGTGTGATAGGCGCTAATATCCGTAGTCGTTTTTTCAACCAGACAGAAGCTATGGGACAGTATATTAAATTTGGCGATGTGTGGTTGAAGATCATTGGTGTACTTGAACGCAATAATGTATCTGTTTCTGGACATCAACAAACGGGGGTGAATGTTATCAATGATAACATCTATATCCCTGTAAAGACGATGTTGATGCGTTTTAAAAACCGGGCTTTAGTCAATCAGAAATCCAGTAGCGGGGGTACCATGCGTCGTGGACGGATGGTTATTGCATCCACGACAACCAGTGAAACCAATAAGAACTATCATCAATTGGACAGAATTGTGGCACAGGTGAACGAAACTGAACAATTGACCCCAACCGTCGAGATATTAAGCCGGATGTTATTACGTCGTCATTCAGATGTTCGCGACTTTGAGATTACGGTTCCTGAACTTCTGCTCAAGCAACAACAACGGACTAAGGAAATTTTTAATATTGTTTTGGGGGCTATTGCAGGTATTTCCTTGTTGGTGGGAGGTATTGGTATCATGAATATTATGTTTGCGTCGGTCATGGAACGTATAAAGGAAATAGGCACACGTATGGCTATCGGAGCAAAAAAGAAGGATATCATTGTTCAATTTTTGTCGGAAGCTGTATTGATAAGCGTTACCGGGGGCTTGATCGGTGTGATAATAGGCGTGGTTGCATCGTGGCTTATCACAAAAATAGCAGGCATCCTTACTATTGTGTCGTTTTCATCTATCTTTGTTTCGTTTTTCGTATCGGCTTCGGTGGGTGTGATATTCGGATATTCGCCGGCAAAAAGAGCATCTGAAAAAGATCCAATAGAATCGTTACGATATGAATAATAGATCATAAGTCGTGACGGAATCGTTTAGTAAAAAATAGTAATTATAGAAATAGTTAGCAATAAATACACCATCATTCATTCATGAATCGCATTTATTTAACTCTTGTTAGCCTCATATTATTGCTTGGAGATTTGACTGCACAGGAACAGCAGCAGCGATCGACGTCTGTTAAGTTTATTTTTACACTCGATGATGTTGTGCAACTCGCCAAAGAGCAATCGCCGGACGCCATCATGGCCCGACATAAATTCCGTGCTAGTTATTATGGTTTTCGTACCTATAAGGCCGAATTTTTGCCCAAATTAACATTAACCGCCAATCCGGCAAATTATAGTCACTCTATCAGGAGGATTGAATCCATTGATAGTCAGGGACAATATCAAATCAACGAAGTAAGTGCCAATACTCTTACCTCGACAGCGGGTTTGGCTCTTTCCCAGAATATTGGTCTTACCGGAGGTTCTGTTTCGTTAGGTTCCGATTTTTCCCGAGTACAAAATTTAGATGATGATAGCGACAGGAAAACCCAGTTTACTACTGCCCCCATTAAGTTATCACTTCAACAACCTTTAAATGGTTATAATGAGCTAAAATGGCAAAGACGGATTGAACCGTTAAAATATGAAGAAGCGCAGCAAGAATATATTGCCTCGATGGAATCAGTTTCGCTGACTGCTGTATCCCGTTTTTTTGCATTAGCGGCAGCGCAAATCAATTTAAACATGGCACAGGCAAATTATACCAACACGAATGAACTATACCAAATTTCATCAGGCCGATATAACATTGGTACCATTGCTGAAGATGATTTGTTAAAAATGGAGCTCCAGTTGATGAAAGCAGAGAGCAACCTCACTAAAGCCAAAATAGATATTGAGATGATGCAGAATCGGCTTCGTTCTTTTCTCGGGTTTAAAGACAATGTGGATATCTCATTGGAACTTGATGAGGAAGTTTCGAATTTAAAAGTGCCGTATGACAAAGCTTTAGATTATGCTTTATCACGAAATCCCAATATAATCTCATATAATCGACAATTACTTGAAGCTGAACGTAATGTTGCAGACGTAAAATCTCGAAAGGGCATTACGTTGGATATGTCTGCTTCGTTCGGGTTGAATAAGAAAGGGTATGAATTCAGAGATGCCTATACGCCAAAATTTGAAGATCAAGAAAGCATTATGTTAGGCATTCGTATTCCGATACTTGACTGGAACCAGGCAAAGGATCGTTATCGTAGCGCTCAATCAAACCTTGAAGTGGTAGAGACACAGATGCAGCTAAATGAAACGGATTTTCGGCAAGATGTGTATTTGCAAGTCATGAGATTCAACATGCAGGAGGGACAGGTACGTATCGCTGCGAAAGCTGATACAATCGCACAGAGAGGATACGAGGTATCACGTCAGCGCTATCTGATAGGCAAAGTGAGTGTTACCGATCTTAACCTCGCCGATGCCGCAAAAGACGACGCTAGAGTGAGTTATATCACTGAATTACAATCTTACTGGACTTATTATTATACAGTTCGCCGCTTGACACTATTTGATTTCATCAATAACAAACTATTAGAAGAAGACTTTAGTAAATTGGTGGGAGAATAATGAAAAAATAAAACCCTGTTATCATCATTTTGATAACAGGGTTTTATGCTTGTAACTACAGAGTATTTACTTCGCGTAACTGATAGCTCTTGTTTCGCGAATAACGGTAATTTTCACCTGTCCAGGATAAGTCATTTCATCCTGAATCTTTTTGGCGATATCGTACGATAAACTTTCTGCTTCCGTATCCGACACTTTTTCACTACCGACAATCACGCGCAATTCGCGTCCTGCTTGTATCGCAAAAGTTTTGGTTACCCCTGGGTATGCCAATGCCAATGATTCCAATTCTTTCAGACGTTTGATATACGCTTCGACAACCTCGCGTCGAGCTCCGGGCCGGGCTCCTGAAATAGCGTCACAAACTTGCACGATAGGCGCTATTAAGGTAGTCATCTCAATTTCGTCGTGATGCGCACCAATAGCATTACAAACATCTGGTTTCTCTTTATAGCGTTCAGCTAATTTCATTCCAAGCACAGCATGTGGCAATTCCGGTTCATCATCGGGCACTTTACCAATGTCATGTAACAGGCCTGCACGTTTGGCTAATTTTGGATTCAAGCCAAGTTCCGAAGCCATAATCGCCGATAGATTCGCCACTTCGCGAGAGTGTTGTAACAAATTTTGCCCGTACGACGAACGGTATTTCATTTTACCGATGATACGGATCAGCTCTGGGTGCAAACCTTGTACGCCGAGGTCAATAGCCGTACGCTTCCCCACTTCTACTACTTCTTCTTCTACCTGTTTTTGTATCTTGGTAACCACTTCTTCTATGCGTGCCGGATGAATACGTCCATCAACAACCAATTGATGCAAAGCCAAACGTGCTACTTCCCGACGCACGGGGTCAAAGGCTGATAAAATAATTGCTTCGGGTGTATCATCTACGATGATTTCAACGCCAGTGGCTGCTTCGAGTGCACGGATATTACGTCCTTCACGGCCAATGATACGTCCTTTCATTTCGTCATTTTCGATATGGAAAACTGTCACTGAATTTTCCACAGCCGCCTCGGTTGCCACACGTTGAATGGTTTGTAATACAATTCGTTTTGCCTCTTTGGTAGCGGTCATTTTAGCCTCATCAACAATTTCGTTGATGTACGACATTGCTTCAGAACGTGCTTCGGTTTTCAGAGATTCGATGAGTTGTGTTTTTGCTTCTTCCCCAGAAAGGCCAGATATAGCTTCTAATTGTTCAATCTGTTGTTTGTGGTTTTTTTCTAAATCTTCTTGTTTACGTTCAGCCAGTTCGATCTGGTTGTTCAGATTTTCTCGTAATGCGTCCACTTCTTTGCGTTGACGCTGACTTTCTTCGATGCGTTGTGATAATGTACTTTCTTTTTGCCGGATGCGATTCTCGGCTTGTGCTAATTTTGCATTTCGCTCGTTGGCTATTTGTTCATGTTCCGTTTTTAGCTGTAGGAAATGTTCTTTGGCTTCGAGCATTTTTCTTTTCTTTATCACTTCAGCTTCTGTCTCTGCTTCTTTCATAGCCCGTTCCCTCTTTGATTTGAGAAAAAGCGAGTATATGAGATAAGCGAGACCTGCCCCTGCGACAAAAGCGATGATCCCAATAATTACTAAATTCATATTTTTAATGAATAATAAAAAATAAAAAAACCCGCAACGATTCTTCCAGACTTTATAAAACCCCAATAAAACATGGGTAGAGAGGCCAATTACTTCAAACTTCCAACGTCCCGACGAATCGGAATCCCGGCCGCAACCGGTACTAGGCCTGTTTTGGGTAACTCAAGTCCTACTCTAATTATTTAAATGTTGAGTTTCAAAAGGATTGAAGGAACCGTGCGGGCAAACCTTTATATTAAAGAACTTAAAAATCAGTATTTTGTCCCAAAAATTGTTCCAGCTGTTCGTTCAACTGTTTCAATCTATCTGCTTGTTCGGTCGAACTGGTTTGCGCTTCCAGTTCAATCAGCTTCACAGCAAATTGTAACGCAGCTATAGCTAAAAAATCTTGCACATCTTTGTCGCTATACTGCTGTTTATATCGAAACAACCTGTCATTAATGAGCCGGGCCGCTTTGCGGATGCGCTCTTCATCATCCTCATGGTCAATCTTGAGAGGATAATAACGCTCTGCAATATTGACTTTTATGGTATGATTCCAACTCATTCTCTCACTTTATCGATTCAAAAGTGCGATACATTTATCAATTTCACGCACCATACGATTTATTTGAAGCTTCACGTACTTCACATCATCTGATGAAGCTATCAACGTTTTGGTGAGCTTGAGACTTTGGTACTTTGATTCTAAGGTCTCTATCTCCTGTTCTTTTACATAGATCGTTTTTGACAATTCTTCTACCTGTTGCTTGAGCTGAAAGTTTTCATCTTGGAGCTTTTCTGCAACAAGAATGATGTTTTTTATATTCTCTTCCAAAGAGAAGATGACTTCATCTTGAATTGCCATGCCTCTTGTAAAAAATCTGTTACAAATGTAACTATAATTTTGTTATTGGAAAAGAAAATAATGGGATTTCTTGTCTTGCTCTGCCCAATAGACTGTCAGTCACATTCAAATGATATGCAAATCAATACAAGGTTTTGTGATACTAAAGGTTTATCCGAACGCCTTCCATAAAGGTTCGTCGGGAAGAGGAGCTTCTATGTTGATTTCTTCGTCTTTGACCGGATGCTTGAAGTGTATGTTCCGCGCATGCAGGCTAATTCCACCGTCGGGATTAGAACGAGGGTATCCGTATTTTAGATCGCCGCGGATAGGGCAACCAATGGCTGCCAGTTGACATCGAATTTGATGGTGGCGACCTGTCTCAAGGCCAATTTCCAGCAGATGGTAGCGATCGGATGATGCCACTAACCGGTAATGTAAGATGGCTTTTTTCGACCCCTGTTTTTCCGTCGGATAACAATATGAACGGTTGCTTTGTGTATTACGCAGTATATAATGTGTTAATTTTCCAGAAGTTTCCGGTGGTAATTCTTTTACAATAGCCCAATAAGTTTTTTTAACACCTTTATCTTGGAACATTTGATTGAGTCTTATCAAAGCCTTGGATGTTCGTGCAAACACAACAATACCACTCACCGGTCTATCTATGCGGTGTACTATACCTAAAAAAACTTCCCCTGGCTTATGATATTTCTTTTTCAGATAATCTTTGATGATTTGCTCCAAAGGAGTATCACCGCTTTTGTCGGATTGTACAATTTCGCCACAGCATTTATTGACAATAATCAAGTGGTTATCTTCGTAAAGTATTTCCAAAATCCAGATATATATTTTAGGTTTTCAAATTCTGCGGTTTTTTTTAGCTATTAGCGCAAAGCAGCAGAGCGTTTTTAATGTTTACATTAAATATTTTAATGTTTATCGCGATTATTTTAATATGTGCCTTAAATTATTTAATGTAAATCTTAATATTTTTAATATTTATCACAATATTTTTAATATATATCTTAAATATCTTCATTTAATACTGCTCTTTTTCATTAGGGAAATCGCAACTGCGTACATCACGGATATATTGTTGCACGGCTCCGGTTATTTCCTCATAAAGGTTCAAATAACGACGAAGAAAGCGCGGTGAAAACTCGTTGTTCAATCCCAACATATCATGTAACACCAGTACTTGACCATCTGCTTGTCCGCCGGCGCCAATACCAATAATGGGTATTTTCACTTCTTTGGCTACCTGACCGGCCAATGTGGCTGGGATTTTTTCGAGCACAATAGCAAAACAGCCAAGTTGTTCCAATAAACGGGCATCTTCCATTAATTTTCTCGCCTCTGTTTCCTCTTGGGCACGTACAGCATACGTTCCAAATTTGTTAATAGATTGTGGCGTAAGGCCTAAATGTCCCATTACGGGGATACCTGCACTGAGAATTCTGGTGATGGATTCGCTGATTTCAGAACCTCCTTCGAGTTTGATGGCACCAGCGCCTGTTTCCTTCATAATACGAATAGCCGAAGCAAGCGCTTCTTTAGAATTGCCCTGATATGAACCAAAAGGCATATCGACTACTACTAATGCACGTTTTACACCACGCACTACCGACGAAGCGTAATTAATCATCTCGTTTAATGTGATGGGAAGCGTGGTTTCGTAACCAGCCATCACATTAGATGCAGAATCACCGACAAGAATTACCTCTATGCCTGCATTGTCGAGAATACGCGCCATAGAATAATCATAGGCGGTAAGCATGGTGATTTTTTCACCTTTTAGTTTCATCTCGCTCAATACATGAGTGGTTACTTTCTTAACATTTTGATGTACCGACATGATGTATATTTTGATGGTTCAGTTTACTTTTATCCTTTAAAAATTAAAAGTTGGCATACATAACATGTAGCCAACTTTCAAGGTTGTTGTATAAATAGGTCGAAGATTATTTTAATGAGAAAGTCGATGTTCCCAACAAATAGCCGTCACCATATACTTTTATTTCATAGTTACCGGCAATGAGTTGGTTGTTGTTGTCTGCAAAAATGCATGCTTCGATATCTTTGTTTTCATATTCAATGGTGCGTTTGGCCGTGTATACAATACTCCCCCCATCTTGCGTGGAAAAAGTATCATTGGTTTTGTTAGCCAATACTTTTTTGTCGGGTTTTACGATAACCAAATAGAATACTTTTTCACCGGCCGTTGCCACTGGGTTTTCACGTACGGTGAAACAGGCTTTTAGTTTATCTATAGTTTTTACTCGTTGGGTTTCTTTGCTTCGGCTGTTCAACCCTTCTACGGCAATGTCTGCAACAGTCACAACTTGGGCTTTTTGCACAGTAGAAGTCAGTTTTTGTTTGTCTTCAGACAAACGCTCGCGTTGTGCACGTTCATCAGCCAAATTTTTGGTTAATTCTGTTTTTTCGGCTGTTAACGCTAAGTTGCGTGTGTTGAGTGAATCCACTTGCATGATGTAGCTTTTCAGCACTTCACGTAAAGTAGATAACTCTTTTTGGTACATTTTGATTTTATACGAATTATCTGCCTGTACAGCAAGCAATTTGGTGATTCTCTCCTGTTGTGTGACGGCCAATTGTTGCAAACTGTCGTTATTTGTCCTGAGCGAACCAAATTGATCCTGTAAATCTGTCAGATCTTCTTCCAAACTCCTTTTTTGTTCTTCAAGCAAATTTTGTACTTCAGCTGCGTCTTGTTTCTGGTCACTCAGTTTCGAAAGCATGATGCCTACACCTGATCCTAAAACTAAAATAATGATAACCAATAAAATAAGAACTCCTTTATTGGATTTATTTTGTTTGCTATCGTTATTTGATGGTATATTCTGTACCTCTTTATCCTTGTCTTCCATGATAATTCAATGTTTAAACGTCCAAAATTACATATTATTTTTAAATTTCAACTTTTGTGAGATTCTTTTCTATCGCTAAACCTTTTTAATGTCGGTTTTGATTCTTATACTGAATACTATATGCTTAATAACGTTCTATCAATGCTTTTGTTGTCATAACACAATGAAAATAGCAATAACAATGCATTCTTTTATTTCATTTTGTGTGTTCTATTTCCTTTTGTACTGGGAAATTACACCCGAATGCAGGTCCCTCCGTACTGCCCATTTTTGATACCTGCCGGACTACAAATACGAATTTCTGTAACACCACGGCGTAATGCAGTAAAAGCATTTTCAAGCTTAGGAATCATACCTGCTGTGATAATCCTTTGATCTTGATATTGCTTGAACGAAATTTCATCTAAATGTTCAATTACAGAATTTTCATCAGATGGGTCACGCAATACACCGTTTTTTTCAAAACAAAACACTAATTGTACTTGAAATAACTTTGATAGGGCAATCGCAAGACTTGACGCAATAGTGTCAGCATTGGTGTTGAGTAACGATCCTTGCGCGTCATGTGTAATGGGAGCTATCACTGGAATTAAATCTTCAGTTATAAAGTTTTTCAGCTGACTTGCAGCAACCATATCCGGCTCCACATCGCCGACATAGCCATAATCAATTTCTTTAACGGGACGTTTCTGGGCAGGAATAATATTGGCATCTGCTCCGGTCAATCCTATGGCATTACAGGAATATGACTGGAGTGCTGCAACTATATTCTTATTGATAAGACCGGCGTATACCATAGTCACCACATCCAGTGTTTCACGATCGGTAATGCGACGACCATCTACCATTTTTGGTGTAAGGCCCATTTGTTGCATTAACTTACTAGCCATTTTGCCACCACCATGTACCAGTATTTTATTGGTTTTCCAAGTGGCAAAATTGTGTAGTACATCATCTAATACCGCAGGATGATCGATAACATTACCGCCTATCTTTAAAATAGTTAAAGTATCCAAAATAGGAAAATTACAGGTTAAAGATGGATTCTTTCAGTTTTTTTACAAACATGTCCACATGTTCCGGCTTTAAAGTAAGAGGCGGCAATATCCGTAGTACATTTTTGTTGGATGATGCACCTGCGAACACTTTATGTTCATGAATGAGTTTATTACGCAAGGGTGCAATAGGTTGGCTAAATTCCAAGCCAAGCATCAAACCCCGACCACGGATTTCTTTGATTTGTGGAATGGTTTTCAGTTGTTCTATAAAATAATTTCCTGTTTGCAATGCGTTTTCAACCAGATTTTCTTGTTTCATTACCTCAAGTACAGCAATAGAAGCGGCACAGGCCAAATAATTTCCTCCAAAAGTGGTTCCCAACAGACCGTATTTAGCTTCAAACTTGGGATGAATCATGACGCCAGCCACCGGAAATCCGTTGCCCATACCCTTGGCCGTAGTAATAATATCGGGACGAATGTCGGCATATTGATGTGCAAAGAATTTCCCAGTCCGTCCATATCCAGACTGTATTTCGTCCAGAATGAGAACGGTATTGTATCTATCGCAAATGGTACGCAATGCTTGTAAAAATTCAATATCCGGGCAATTAATACCTGCTAATCCTTGGATACCCTCAATGATCACCGCGGCAATATCACCTTTGGATAGGGAGGCAACCACAGCTTCTATATCATTCAACGGTACGTATACCACATGATCTCGGTTATTAATCGGTGCACTGATGCTCAGGTTGTCGGTTATGGCTAATGTTCCGTGAGTTCGTCCATGAAAAGCAGCACCAAAGCTTAAAATTTTCTTCCGACCATTATGAAATGATGCTAATTTGATGGCATTTTCGTTAGCTTCGGCACCAGAGTTGCATAAAAATAAGTTATAGTCATCATAGCCTGACATACGACCCAAAAAGTCTGCTAATTCTTTTTGCTGAGGAATGATGACCGAATTGGAATAAAAAGCCAATTGCTGCAGTTGATGACTGATGTGTTGGATATAAGTGGGATGGCTATGGCCAATAGATATAACGGCATGTCCACCGTACAAGTCTAAGTACTGAGTTCCATTTTTATCGTATATAAAACATCCTTCGCCTTTTACCGGTTCTATATCGATGATGGGATAAACGTCAAATAAATTCATGGTTGATGGTTGTTTTTTGTAAAAATACTAATGATATTAGTTTTCAACTGATGTTCGCGGATGATAAGTTAAAACCTCAAAGTCAGCCTTGAATACCCGGCAACATCATCATTTAAAATCTCCGGCGTGAAGATTAAAATCCTATTGCTTTTAATCCTAATCCGGCTTTTTCATCCATACCGAACATCAGGTTCATGTTTTGTACGGCTTGTCCTGATGCACCTTTCAGAAGATTATCAATCACAGACGTAATAAATACCTTATCGTTATATTTCTCTACACGAAGCAAGCATTTATTGGTATTCACCACTTCTTTAAGGCTAATTTCGTGCTCGCAAACAAAGGTATATGCTGCATCGGCATAATAAGTTTGGTACAAATCTGTTAACTCCTTAACATTCATCGTAGTCTGGGTATACGCCGACAAGAAGATACCACGGGTAAAATTACCGCGCACGGGTATGAAATTCAAATCTGGCATGGCATTACCTGCAACCATTTCAAGCGTTTTACGCACTTCTTTCAAGTGTTGATGCGTAAATGGCTTATAAATGGATACATTGTTGTTGCGCCAACTAAAATGCGTGCTTTCCGTTGGCTGTTGTCCTGCGCCTGTAGAACCGGTAATACCATTAACATGTACGGCATCAATGAGCATACCCGCTTTAGCTAACGGCAATAAGGCTAATTCGAACGCTGTAGCAAAACAACCCGGGTTAGCAATATAATCAGCTTTCTGTATTTGTATGCGGTTACATTCGGGCAATCCGTATACAAATTCCCAACAATGATTATCTTTGTCGTGAAAAAACTGGTTGATACGAAAATCCTGACTCAGATCAATAACCTTTGGGCTGCCTGGCAACCTGTTTTCAGTCAGAAACTCACATGATTTCCCGTGTCCGAGACAAAGAAAAATCACGTCTGCTTCACCTAATTGGTTGACAAATACCAAATTGGTTTCGCCAAATAAATCATGATGTACTTCATATACCGGATGGCCGGCATGACTATTGCTATGTATATAACTAATAGATACTTCTGGATGACGTATCAGGACACGGATTAACTCGCCTGCAGTATATCCCGCTCCTCCTATGATGCCTACTTTTATCATATGCGATGAATGCTTTTTATACTTTTCCGTTTGTTTTCACGGTAGTCAGCCTGCGAAAGCGTTCAAGCACGTTAAATTGCTTGATGAAATTAAATCTTTCTTCTTTAGCAGGATCGTATAACATGCCGGTACAAAGGCACATACGTCGATTGTTTCGTTGTAGTATATCATAATTGACACATGCCTCACACCCTTTCCAAAAAGCTTCATCATCGGTTAATTCGGAAAATGTAACTGGTTTATAACCAATTTCCGAATTGAGTTTCATCACGGCCAGACTGGTAGTGATACTGAATATTTTAGCTTTAGGATATTTTTTACGCGAAAGCTCGAAAATTTTCTTCTTGATATTACGTGCCAGTCCGCTTTTACGGTATTCGGGATTGACAATTAAACCAGAATTGGCCACAAAATTTTCGTGGCTCCACGATTCTATGTAAGAGAAACCGGCAAACCGTTTTTGTTCATCTAAGGCAATGACGGCTTTACCTTCGCACATTTTTTTCTTTACGTAGTCAGGCGAACGTTTGGCAATACCCGTGCCACGAACTTTAGCCGATTCTTCCATTTCTTTGCAGATTTCTTCGGCATATATACAGTGTTTTTCGCTGGCTACTTCGATGGTGAATTTCATTTCAAAATATATTGATTATCAGTTTGTTTTGTGATTTATTTAATAATTTGATGCTTATATTAGAACATATTCTAGTCTAATACCGAATCATTCCCGTATGGGGCATCGGAATAAATATCGGAATCGATATCTATTTTGTTGCATTATTAAATTCAATAAAACACTGTTAATCACTTCTGTATAGATAAAAAATATTGCCTTAAATAAGATGCAAACCTAATGCTTTTTTCAACAAAATCCATACCTTATCGATGAAAATGCAGATATGTTTTTGAATATATACACCAATCGGTTTATTATTAGTCATCAATATATTGAATTACAATTAATTGCCATCACTAACCATTATCCAATACCTTCTTGACGAAGAAATTCGGCGGTATAACTTGTTTTGTGTTTTGCCACTTGTTCAGGTGTCCCGCAGCATATTAATTGTCCACCTCCGGCACCTCCCTCGGGACCAATATCAATGATATGATCGGCTACTTTGATGACGTCCATGTTGTGTTCGATGACCACTACGGTGTTACCACGCTCTACCAAACGGATAAGGACTTCGAGTAAAGCTCGTACATCATCAAAATGAAGGCCGGTAGTCGGTTCATCAAGAATGTAAAATGTTTTTCCCGTATCTTTCTTGGCTAATTCCGCTGCTAACTTTACCCGTTGGCTCTCTCCTCCCGAAAGGGTAGTAGACGGTTGCCCGAGTTTAACATACCCCAATCCTACCTGTTGTAGCGCCAACAAACGAGGAAGAACGGCCGGATGGTTTTGGAAAAACTCCACAGCCATATTGATGGTCATATCCAATACGTCGCTGATATTTTTACCGTTGTATTTCACTTCAAGGGTTTCGCGGTTATATCGTTTCCCGTTACAAGTATTGCAGGGCACATATACATTGGGCAGGAAATTCATTTCTATGGTTTGAACTCCCGCGCCGCCACAAGTTTCACACCTTCCGCCTTTAACATTAAACGAGAATCTTCCTGGCTGATAACCGCGTATCATGGATTCCGGTGTCTTAGCAAATAAATCCCGGATGTCGCTAAAAAGTCCGGTGTATGTGGCCGGATTAGAACGTGGTGTTCTTCCTAACGGAGACTGATCCACTTGAATCACCTTATCGATATATTCTAAGCCGTCAATGCGGTCATATGGCAAAGGGTCTTGTATTGACCGGTAAAAATGTTTGCTCAGAATAGGTTGCAAGGTTTCATTAACCAAAGTAGATTTTCCGCTTCCGGATACTCCGGTAACACAAATAAACATACCTAAAGGAAACTCAACCGTCAAATTCTTGAGATTATTTCCGCGCGTACCCGAAATACGTAGTACTTTTCCTGTTCCGGTTCTCCTTTTTGCAGGTATAGGAATGCTTTTTTCTCCATTGATATATTGAGCGGTAAGTGTATGACGCTGCATGATCTCCAGGGGAGTTCCGGTGGCTACTATTTCACCGCCTTTCCGGCCAGCCAAAGGCCCCATGTCCACCACAAAGTCGGCTGATAAAATCATTTCGCGGTCATGCTCCACCACGATGACAGAATTGCCCACATCCCGAAGTTGTTGTAATGCTTGTATCAACTTGCGGTTATCGCGTTGATGCAACCCGATACTCGGTTCGTCGAGAATGTACAACACATTCACCAACTGGGAACCGATTTGTGTTGCCAAGCGGATACGTTGACTTTCGCCTCCTGACAAGTGCCTTGAGCCAAGATTTAGCGTTAAATAATACAAACCTACATCGAGCAAAAAGCTGATACGGGTGCGTATTTCTTTAATGATTTCGTGTGCAATTTGTTTTTGCCTGTCGGACAAATGCTCTTCCACGGTGTCAAACCATTGGCTGAGCGTAATAACATCCATGAAGGCTAACTCTGCAATATTCTTGTCATATATGCGGAAATGCAGCGATTCTTGTTTTAACCTTGCACCGTGACATTCAGGACAAACCATGCGTTTGATAAATTGTGCCGCCCAACTTTGCGCTTTTTTCGATGGATTTTCCGATTGTTCCTGGGTAATATAATTTACTACACCTTCAAAACTCAATTGATATTCGAACCCTCCATATTGACTTTTCACTTTGAAAGTATCTTCCGTTCCATAAAGAATAGCCTGCAAGGCTTCTTCGGGAAATTCACCGAGAGGTGTGTTCAATGTACATCCATATTTGGAGGCTATGGCCTCTACCTGGTTGAAAATGACCGATGCTTTGGCAGGGCCTAAAGGTACAATTCCACCTTTGCGGATACTTTGTTTGGGATCGGGGATAATTTTATCCATATCCACCTCGCTGATTTCGCCTAACCCATTACAATGAGGGCAGGCTCCTTGCGGCGAATTAAATGAAAAGGTGTGTGGTGCTGGTTCGTTGTAAGACAATCCGGTGGTCGGGCACATGAGTTGGCGGCTGTAATAGCGGTGATAACCACTTTCTTTATCCATCACCATGATGATACCTTTCCCTTGTTTCATGGCTGTTTGTATGGAGGCTTTCAACCTTTTGCGATCTTTTTGATCCACCACCAATTTGTCCACCACAGTTTCTATGTAATGTACTTTATACCGGTCGATCTTCATTCCTTGTTTCAACTCGCGTATTTCACCATCAATCCGGGCATGAAGGAAGCCCTTTTTACGGATTTGCTCGAACAATTCTTTATAATGTCCTTTACGCCCTTTCACCATGGGGGCAAGGATATAAATCGGCAGACCATCAAAACGCTCAATGATCAGTTCAATAATTTGTTCATCAGTGTATTTGACCATTTTTTCGCCCGTATTCATTGAGTATGCATCTGCAGCCCGAGCATACAACAAACGGAGAAAATCATATATTTCGGTGATGGTCCCTACAGTACTGCGGGGATTTTTGCTGACAGTTTTTTGTTCGATGGCAATTACCGGGCTCAGTCCTGTGATTTTATCAACATCCGGACGTTCCATATTACCCAAAAATTGTCGCGCATAAGCTGACAGTGTCTCAATGTAACGACGTTGCCCTTCAGCATAGATAGTATCAAAAGCCAATGAAGATTTCCCGCTTCCGCTCAAACCGGTAATCACGGTAAGTTGGTCGCGTGGGATGACGACATCTATATTTTTAAGGTTATGTTCGCGGGCGCCATATACTTCGATGGTATGCTCGGTATCGCCGGATATTTCAGGTGCTTGAAGGTGCTGCTGCATGAAGATAAAATGAAATTTACAAAGGTACGGATAATTTTTCAACGGAGATTTATCCTCTATATCCCATTATCTAAATTTTGTAGCACATCTTACGTTGATCATATAATCAACTTACTGTCTGAAAATTACAAAACAGACCGACCGGTCGGTCTGTTTTGTAATGTGAAAAATGTCGAATTATCAAACAAACTACACCTCTCCTCTCTCAAAACATGTTTTTTCATTCTCTTTCAATTCCCAATTATTTAGATGATACTTAACCCGAGTTTGGGTCAATTTAATTCCCGATGATTACCGATCGTCGATGCTATAAAATCACTACTTTTGCCCCCTATGATGCTGAAATACTTAAAGCCTTACATCCCCCAGGTAATACTCATTATTTTATTGACTGGCGGGCAAGTCATTGCAGAATTATCGCTACCCAACTACATGGCGCATATCGTCAATGAAGGTATTGCTCATAACAACGTACCGCTCATTTTCCGATTGGGAGGAATCATGCTCCTTATTTCGTTGGTTGGTATCGCATGTGCCGTGAGCAGCGGTTTTTTTGCTTCAAGAACAGCTTTGGGAGTTGGTAAAAATATCCGATCGTCGTTATTTACACGTGTCACTCACTATTCATTGGCAGAGTTTGATCAGCTTGGAACTGCTTCACTCATCACCAGGAATACCAATGATGTACAACAAGTACAGTTGGCAACATTCATGATTCTCAGGATGTTGTTGCGGTCGCCCATTATGTTAGTCGGGGCTATTTTTATGTCTATCCGTAAAGATGGTGAGTTGTCATTGATTCTTTTGGCCATCCTTCCCATTGTCATACTCATGATTTTGCTGGTAAGCAATAAGGTCATGCCGCTATTTCGCTCTATACAAAGAAAATTGGATAAGCTGAACCTTGTGATGCGTGAAAACTTAGTTGGCATACGGATCGTTCGTGCATTCAGCCGGGTAGGATATGAAAAAAGGCGATTTGCAGCAGCCAATGAGGATCTGACCTGGACTTCTATTCGTGTAAACCGGATCATGGCGATACTCAACCCTGCTATGATGTTGTCCATGAATTTATTGACTATTGGCATTATCTGGTTTGCTTCTTTCCGGATTGACTCTGGTAGTCTGCAAATTGGTGATATGATGGCCTTCATTCAATATGCCATGCAAATCTTCATGTCCTTAATGATGATGACCATGATGTTTGTGATGCTTCCCAGGGCACTTGCTTCTGCTGAGCGCATCCGTGAAGTATTTTCCCTGCAACCGGAGATTACAGATCCTGAAAAGCCAGTTCACATCAGCGATCAAGTAGGAAATATTACTTTCAGAAATGCCACTTTCCGGTATCAACATGCTGAAAATCCTTCTGTCAACGATGTTTCCTTCACAGCTTTCCCGGGAGAAACTGTTGCCATTATTGGAGGAACAGGTTCAGGAAAATCAACTTTGCTTCATTTGCTCATGCGGTATTATGACACCGAAAGTGGTGAAATTTTGATAGACGGGGTCAATATCCGGCAAATAACGCAGGAAGATTTGCGGGACAGAATAGGTTATGTTCCCCAACATGCCATATTATTTTCGGGAACCATTAACGATAATATCCGGATGGGCAAGCAGGATGCTACAAGCAAAGAGATACAACAGGCATGTACCGTTGCCCAGGCATCAGATTTTATAGCGCAAATGCCTGATAAATATGAATCGAGAATATCACAGGGTGGTACTAATCTTTCAGGCGGACAGAAACAACGTTTATCCATTGCCCGTGCCCTTGTCCGCAAACCAAAGATATACGTATTTGACGACAGTTTTTCGGCGCTTGATTTTAAAACCGACGCCCGTTTAAGGGCGGCTCTCAAGACGCAAACCAAAGAGTCGACAGTGATTATTGTGGCACAACGGGTAAGCAGCATTATGAATGTCGATAAGATTTTGGTGATGGATAAAGGATGCATCATTGCTTCGGGCACACATCAGGAATTGTTGCACACCAACGAGGTATACAAAGAGATTGTTTTATCACAATTGTCGGAAGAAGAAATCAGCTAAAATGGCCACAAACAACCAAACACAACCAAAATTTAGTGCCCGGCGAGGGGGACAAGGCGGTCACGGAGGAGGACCACCCATGGTGGGGCGTGTTGCTGAAAAATCGAAAGACTTCAAAGGTACACTCAGAAAGGTCATTACATATGTAAAACCCCAATATAAGGGATTGATCATTGTATTTACTTTTGCTATTTTCAGTACAGTTTTCGCAATAGCTGCTCCTAAAATATTAGGGTTAGCGGTTGACAGACTGTATGAAGGAGTTGTTGCCAAAATGAACCACGTGCCTGGTGCAAAGATTGACTTCCATTATGTAGGCATGATTGTACTGGTGCTTCTGGGCATTTATCTGATAAGCTCATTATTCGGATACATTCAGGAATATGTCATGGCAGGCGTTTCGCAAAAAATCATTCAACGGATGCGCAATGACGTAAGCGAAAAGCTACATCGCCTGCCGCTAAAGTTTTTCGATACTAAAACGCATGGCGAGATATTGAGCCGTGTGACCAACGATATCGACACCATCAGCAGTACGTTACAACAAAGCCTGACACAACTGGTTACTTCCATTTTTTCCCTGCTTGGCATCACTGTGATGATGCTTACCATCAGTGTATGGCTGAGTTTGCTTACTTTTCTAGTGTTACCTCTCAGTCTGAGAGTTACTGCATTGATTGCCCGAAGATCACAAAAATATTATTCCGGTCAACAACGCTCGTTGGGCGAATTGAATGGTTATGTCGAAGAAATGTACGGCGGACACAATGTGGTCAAAGCGTTTAATTATGAGAAAAAATCCATAGAAGAATTCAATGATGTCAATCAACGGCTTTATTCGTTTGGATGGAAAGCACAATTCGTTTCCAGCATCATTTTCCCATTGCTCAATTTTATGGGAAATGTCGGATTTATCGGGATTTGCATCCTGGGAGGTTATATGACGGCAACAGGAAGCATGAGTCTTGGAGATGTACAAGCATTTATCAACTATTCACGCCAATTTAACCAGCCTATTTCCCAGGTGGCCAATATTGTCAACATTCTGCAAGCAACTGTTGCCGCCGCTGAACGGGTATTTGAAATTCTTGAAGAACCTGAAGAAATACCCGATCCGGTTGATCCGAAAACCATTGCACACCCGCAAGGTGCGGTGAAGTTTCATCACATCAAATTCAGCTATGATCCTGCCAAACCATTGATTGAAAATATCAGCATGGATGCCGAACCAGGGCATATTGTTGCCATTGTAGGACCAACGGGCGCAGGAAAAACAACGCTTGTCAATCTATTGATGCGATTCTATGAGTTGGATGGCGGATGTATTACCGTGGACGGTATCAATATTACCGAAATGAAACGCAAATATCTGCATCGCTTGTTTGGTATGGTGCTTCAGGATACCTGGTTGTTCAAGGGAACGATTCGCGACAACATTGCTTACGGGAGAGAAGATGCTACAGAAGAAGAAATCATTTGGGCTTCCAAAATGGCACTAGCCGATGATTTCATCCGTTCCCTGCCCGATGGCTACAATACAATTATCAATGAAGAAGGGACAAATATTTCACAGGGACAAAAACAATTACTGACCATTGCCCGGGCAGTACTGGTCAATCCAGTTGCCTTAATTCTCGACGAAGCTACCAGTTCCGTGGATACCCGTACAGAAATATTGATTCAGCAAGCGATGAACCAATTAATGAAAGGTCGTACCTGTTTTGTAATTGCCCATCGCCTGTCCACCATTCGTGATGCCAACCGCATCTTGGTAATGAACGAAGGAAATATCATCGAACAGGGAACACACGCGGAACTGCTCTCCCAGAATGGTTTTTATGCCCAGCTCTACAATAGTCAGTTTTCATCATAAATTTTAGCATTTCATCCTTTGAAAATTGCATCATTGGGATCGAATATCAGGCCACAATTTTTAAAAGAAGTCATTATTGTCCGGATAAAATTTCAATTAATTTGAATCGGTTTCATTTAGCTGATGTCATACAAGTCATTTTTATTACCAACATAAAGTTTATTTTTTGAATTATATTTAAATAAATTTAATATATTTGTGATATTATTTTAATATTAAAAAAATATTAATCATGAAAACGAAAGAGTTTGATTTTAAAAAAGTTAAGATTTCAGGATTTCTCGCATTATTCTTCTACTTTGTTGTATTATTGGCAACTATACCTTTGTTTATGCATATTCCTCAATATCCTGGGTTGTGTTTGTGGCTGTTGGCCGTTATTCTTGTGGTGTTTAGTATTGGATGGGCTGGTTTTATAATTAACGAGCCAAACAATGCGCGTGTGATGATATTCTTCGGTAAATACAACGGGACATTGAAAGATAATGGTTTTTTCTGGGTTAATCCCCTTTATAATAAAAAGAAAATCACACTTCGTGCACGTAATTTGGATGTAGCACCTATAAAGGTGAATGATAAATCAGGAAATCCCATTATGATCGGTATGGTATTGGTTTGGAAAGTTGTCGATACCTATAAGTCTGTTTTTGAAATAGATACCTCTTCATTGAGTAGTACATCTATCCATCAAATTCCTAAAGCAGCTATGGTAGAGTTGATGAAGGCATTTGAAAATTTTGTTAATGTGCAAAGTGATGCGGCATTACGGGAAGTAGCCGGACAATATGCATATGACAATAATGAAATGCAACATGAAGGAACCACCCTGCGTTCGGGCGGTGAACTGATAAATAATCATTTGGAACGGGAACTGAATGAGCGCTTGGCGATGGCTGGTATTGAGGTGATCGAAGCCCGGATCAATTACCTGGCTTACGCACCTGAAATAGCTGCTGTGATGCTGCGTCGTCAGCAAGCTACTGCTATTATTGCCGCCCGTGAGAAAATTGTGGAAGGAGCTGTAGGAATGGTACAGATGGCACTGGATAAACTTTCACACGAGCAGATTGTAGAACTTGACGAAGATAAAAAGGCGGCGATGGTAAGTAATCTGCTGGTGGTATTATGCGCCGACGAAGCAGCACAACCAGTGGTAAATACAGGGACCTTACATCAATAAAAAAGCGATGGCGTGAAAAAAGATAACCAACAGAAAGGCTTTTTGCTCCGGATGGATACCAGCATGATGGATGCCATTGAAAAATGGGCGGCAGATGAGTTCCGTAGCGTCAATGGACAAATATTGTGGATACTTGAACAAGCCCTGAAAAAGAATGGACGGCTAAAAAGTAAAAAAACAATGGGACTGCCTCCGAAATAGCTTGTGATGTGCGGTGTTTTTTCGACATTTGTAAAGGATACGAATGATCAAACATCATCTATTATTTATAACATGTCTAAATTATATTTATAGTTAGAAGGTCAGTGTAAATACTTTATCTTTGTCATATTCATTAAAAAATTTAGTATTAGTTGAACCATTAAAAAAATTAAAATAATGAGCATTAAAGGGACAAAAACAGAACAAAACCTGTTGAAGGCCTTTGCAGGAGAATCGCAGGCACGAAACAGATATACATTTTTTGCTAAGCAAGCTCGTGAAGATGGTTTCGAGCAAATTGCCGCTTTTTTTGAAGAAACGGCAGCTCAGGAGCAGCAGCATGCCAAGACATTCTTTAAATTTTTGGAAGGAGGTATGGTGGAGATTACTGCTTCTTACCCAGCTGGAGTGATTAGTACTACCGCTGATAATCTTTTAGAAGCAGCACAAGGTGAACACGAGGAATGGGATGTATTGTATCCGGAATTTGCCAAAGTTGCCGAAGAAGAAGGTTTTAAGAAGATTGCCTTAGCGTTTAAATTGGTCGCTACTGTTGAAAAAACGCATGAGGAACGTTACCGGAAGTTATTGCAAAACCTCGAAAACGATGAAGTATTCAAGCGTTCGGACAAAATGGTTTGGGTGTGCCGTAAATGCGGTTATGTGCATTATGGTGAAAAAGCATTGGAGAATTGTCCATGCTGTGGTCATCCAAAGGCTTATTTTGAATTGAAGGCAACCAATTTTTGATGACGCTATTCGTAAAAAAGCGTGTTTTGTGCAAAAAGCTTATCTTTGTGCAAAACACGCTTTTTGTATATTCTCGTAATATCATATGATCACACATATTCCTTTTAAAAACATTCATATCAGGGTAAAAGACGAAGGCAAAGGAGAAACGATTGTATTGCTGCATGGTTATCTGGAAAGTCTTGATATTTGGAGTGATTTTGCTGTTCAATTGGCGCAACATTACCGGGTTGTCAGCATTGATATTCCAGGGCATGGTCAATCAGGAGTGATTGAAGAAGTACATACGATGTCGTTGATGGCATCGGCAGTGAATGCTGTATTACAACATCTTGACATCAAGCGTTGTGTATTAGTGGGGCATTCGATGGGAGGATATGTTTCATTAGCTTGTTTAGCAGAATATTCCGAACATTTGCTTGGTGTATGCTTGTTTCATTCGTCTCCTTTTGCTGACACAGAGCAAAAAAGAGTTTCCCGCGCCAAGGAGATAGAGTTGGTCAAGAAGGGGAAACTGACATTGATTTGCAATACGAGTATTCCGAACGGCTTTGCAACAGAAAACCTGTTACTCATGCCTGAAAAAGTGGAATTTGCTAAAGCTATAGCCCGACAAACGGTACCTGAAGGAGTCATCGCTATTCTTGAAGGAATGCGGTCGCGTCCCGACAGGCAAGAACTATTGCGTGAAAATAAATTACCGTTATGTTTTATTCTTGGGAAAAAAGATAATTTTATCTCGTTTGATACATTAGCGCCCATAGCCCAATCATTTCCGAATACTACGGTCAAGGTGTTGGAACATTCAGGACATTCAGGTTATCTTGAAGAACCCGAGCAATCAGTAGCATTTGTTACATCGTTTTTGGATAATTGCTATGCCTGATTGTCTGTGATAAAACTGCTTAATTCACGATACAGTTTTTGTATCGGCAATCCCATCACATTGTAGTAAGAACCTTCTATCTTTTCTATTCCAATATATCCAATCCACTCCTGAATACCATATGCGCCGGCTTTGTCGTAAGGATGGAAGTAGTCGATATAATAGCTGATTTCCTGACTGCTCAATTTCCTGAAATACACCTTACTTTCGGCGAAAAATGCGCGTTGTTTCTGACGGTTTGTCAAACATACCCCCGTATATACCTGATGCATGTTTCCCGAAAGTATGCTTAACATATCTATCGCTTCATCTCGGTTTGCTGGTTTACCCAATACTTGATGATTGATCCATACAATGGTGTCCGCTGTAATTACCACAGCATTGTTGGTGGCAGGAACTGCTTTCATGAAAGCATCTGCTTTGAGTTGAGCTAAATAGAGCGGAATTTCTTCGCGTTGCAATTCCGGTGGGTATACTTCTTCTACTTCTCCTGCCAATTGTGTCGTAAATTGCAAGCCAACCTGTTGCATCAATTCAATACGCCGAGGCGACTTAGATGCCAGGATAATAGGAACTTGATATATAGGGAACGGAGGAACAAGCGTTTCGGCTTTCGGGTGTGAAATTTCAGAATTCAATGATAGATGATAAGTTAAATCGACATAAATTCAGGGTTTGACAATAAAAATATCTTCATTGTCTTTTTTCATCAGGTATTGTTCACGTGCAAATTTTTCGAGGTTGGCAGGATTACTTTCCAATTCGTTCAATTTGGTACGGTCCTCATTGATCTTGCTATTGTAGTATATTTTATCTTTTTCCAGTTGATGTACCTTCTTGAGACTCATAGCCCGGTCAATAAGGTTATTGGAATCAAAAAAAACAATCCAAACAAAAAAAACAATCAGCGAGAGACTGTATTTGTTTCTCAATAGGGGAACCATGAACCGGATGCCTTCCTTATATCCCATAATACCATTTTGATGGATGCGAAAGTATAAAATATTTTTTAATTGCATGAAATATAACATAAATACCATCACTATTTACGTCAAAATTGTTTCATGTATTGTTTTTACGTCCTATGAAATTTTGTATCAATATAAGTTTAGTGTATTGATGACATTAAAAACAAAAAGAGTGGCATCTTCACGACGGCACTCTCCCTAACACAGAAACTAACTACTTAATTTTTAATATTTTACTACAATATATTTTGATTTTAATATAATATACTTATTAGTATGTACACTTGCACTTAATGTAAAGTGTATATTTTTTTCGACGCAAAGATAAAGAAATATTTCAGTTCGCAATTTTAGTGGTGAAAAATCTCACGTTTTCATTATACGAAATAATTAAACTTTAGGTTACATTATTTCTGTTTTTATTTGCACCTGTTTTTCAGCGAATTGAACGGTTTGATGTATGTGTAATTTTCAATGAATCATTAGGATAATGTGACAATACTTTTTTAATAAACAAAATAGCCGGTAATTTATATCAACTACCGGCTAATTTTTTGTTTATTAAAATGATGCAATCTAACGATTACACCAATTTCATGTCGACCAACACTTGATTCATGCTGCGAACGGCATCAGCACTTTTATTGAATAAAGTTTGTTCTTCGCTATTCAATTTGTAATCGATAATTTTTTCCCAGCCGGTTTTACCAACAACGACAGGAACACCGATACAGATATCTTTTTGACCGTATTCGCCATCAAGGGATACACAACAAGGATACACCTTTTTCTGATCCCTGATGATGGATTCTACCAAAGTTGCACCAGCAGCTCCGGGAGCATACCATGCTGACGTGCCGAGAAGTTTGGTTAATGTGGCCCCACCTACCATCGTATCAGCGACTACTTTATCCAATACTTCTGCGCTGAGCAATTGTGATACGGGCAATCCTTTATAAGTGGCATGACGTTTCAATGGAATCATGGTTGTGTCTCCATGGCCTCCAATAACAGTACCGTCTACATCGGTTGCTGCGCAACTCAATGCTTGACCAAGGTAGCATTTGAAGCGTGAGCTATCGAGAATACCGCCCATCCCGATGATTTGATTTTTAGGTAATCCGCTTGCCTTCAATGCTAAGTAGGTCATCGTATCCATAGGATTACTGATAACAACAATTACTGCTTTCGGCGAGTGTTTGAGGATATTTTGGGTGACGTCTTTCACAATACCTGCATTCACACCAATCAACTCCTCACGTGTCATACCTGGTTTACGTGGTATACCTGAAGTTATCACTACTACATCCGAATTAGCCGTCGCGGTATAATCATTCGTTACACCTTTGATACGTGTGTCAAACTCCAGCAATGCGGCTGTTTGCATCATATCTAATGCCTTCCCTTCGGAAATGCCTTCTTTGATGTCAAGTACTATCAACTCGTTTGCCAACTCTTTTTGTGCAATCACATTTGCACAGGTCGCGCCTACATTGCCGGCGCCTACTACGGTTATTTTACTCATAGACGAGAAATAATTTTTAATTTTTTATGGATGATTTTATAATATTCAACTTGCAGTAAACCAATATCGGAAAAAACAACAAGCATGCTTTAGAAATTTTGTTTAAAATGATTTGTAAAGTTACATGTTTTTTAACAAAAAGGATACCAAACTGCGTTCATAATGTTATAACGTTATGAATGCATTAAACTGCTATTGCTCCTTTGATGTGCGGATGAGGATCATATCCTTCGATGGAAAAATCTTCAAAGCGAAAATCGAAAATAGACCGGACATCGGGATTCATTTTTAGGATAGGCAACTGGCGAGGTTCGCGAGTAAGTTGCAGCTTTACCTGATCGAGATGATTCAAATAGATGTGTGCATCACCCAGGGTGTGGACAAATTCTCCGGGTTGCAGACCAGTCACTTGCGCCATCATTTCCGTCAGCAAAGCATAAGAAGCAATATTAAACGGAACACCAAGAAAAATATCGCAGCTACGTTGATATAACTGGCATGAGAGTTTACCGTCGGCAACATAAAACTGAAATAGTACATGACAAGGAGGTAAAGCCATTTTGGCAATATCCCCCACATTCCATGCACAAACGATATGCCGCCGCGAATCGGGGTTATATTGGATAGAATTAACTACTTGGCTAATTTGGTCGATATGATGACCGTCAGCCGTTGGCCACGAACGCCATTGATAACCATATACAGGGCCTAATTCACCTTGCTCATCAGCCCACTCATCCCAGATGGTGACCTTGTTATCGCGAAGATACCCGATGTTGGTAGAACCTTGCAAGAACCATAACAACTCGTAGATGATAGAACGGGTATGTAACTTTTTGGTGGTGAGCAACGGAAAACCTTTGGAAAGGTCAAACCGCATCTGGTAACCAAATGTGCTCATGGTACCGGTTCCCGTACGGTCTGATTTTTCTGTTCCGTTTTGCAATACGTGCGATAACAAATCAAGATAAGCTTGCATAATTAAAATCAAAATTCGATGATGGGTTTCATGTAAATAGTGCTCTCAAGATATTTCCGAAAAAATAAAATGTTAGTGAAAAAACCGCTGCTACAATCACAAATGACAATATGGTAAATATCATTTGTTTCTGTCCCCGGACTTGAATAACATAGGGAATGCCCCGCCAATAAAGGTAACAGGAATAGAATGCCAACACAAGTAGTTCGCTAAAAAAAGGAAACAATGCCACCACAATCATCACTAAATAAGCTGCACTGGAGGCGTAAGCCATTAAAGCAAACACCTTATCATGGTTTTTTGATCCGATTTGGCGTGCTGTAATTTCGGTGATGACAAATGATGCAAGATATAAGCCGGCTCCAAGGGAACACCACAAGATGGCCACTTTGTATACCACGTAACCGAAGGAATACACTTCACGGGAGGTATCCAACCATGTTCCGATAATGGTAGCAAGGGTCATCAGGCACAACACAGGAAAGACAAACTGTGAAAAAACCGTTTTACGATTGTCATTTTCCATAGCAATACTTTCCCATTCTTTACCAGGATAAAGTAATAAATTGCGGATACGTGCTAATGTTTCAATGATGTGCATTTCCTTGATTTGTTACATCTTTCGGTGATGATGCCAGCCATATACAAACATCATACAACTTCTTCGTAATGTTTTGATATTGGAACTTATAGAATAATATTGTGCTCATGATAAAATTGCCGTAAAGTTAGGAAAAAGACCATAAGATTTATTTTCATGTGTATTACTTATTTTTTTGTTCTATGTTTGTGTTCTATAAACAAAAGCATTATCCTTATTTTAACAAAATTTAACAAAATTATTCTGGCTTTTTTTAGGGAAAATGTTATTTATTTGTACTGAAAAATTATTATATTAGTTGTAATAGGCACTTATGATAATTTCCATATACAATGCTCTGTAACTGAAAACCTTCTTGAGATGATTAATGTTGATATGATACATATTTTCCAGGAGTTTAGGGAAAATTTAGATGAATTTGCTAACGAAGCGCCACTGCAAGAGGAAAATACATTAAATGAAAAACTTGAAGGATTTTATCAGTCATATATAGAAAAAGAACGGACATTTTTCCATTTTGCCGGAACGAGTGATGTGCTTGCGTTCTTTCCTGATGATGCTGATGGACTTTGTAAGGCTGAAATGTTGGCTGTGCTGTTGTATCAGGATGCTATGATACAAAATGATATGCCTACCAAAAAAGATTTGTTGGAAAAAAGTTGGTTGCTATACCAGTATGTCTGTGCCACTTCGAATAATTTTTCGTATGATAGGGTTCGGATGATCAATAAAATAGAGTATCAGTGGAGGGGAAATAAAATCGGCGCCTTTCATTAAAGTTGCGGAAAATATTATTTCAGTTTTTCTTTTTGCAGGAAAATTAATTTCTAATAGATACTAATCAGATGATTAGAGAAGATGAATGTCATTTTTTGATATTCATCTTTTTTAATGTGGTAGCGCGAGAAAAAATGATGCTGGTATTTTAATTTCTCAACTTTTTGTAAGTCATTCAGGTTAATATACCTTTGTAGCTTTATTAAGTGTTGATTCATTACGATTGTCAGCTCCAATAACTCATTATTGATGATGTGATATACCGCTGAAGCATGAATTTTCTGGTTATATTTATTATCACTGCTTTTTTAGTTTTGCTGGCTGTTCCGTTTATTCGAAACCGCTACAAGGCTTATGCCGCATTGGCAGCTTCGCTATGGATCGCCATTATTTCCTCAGTAATGTCTATCGCGGCATTGGCAGGACAAGAGGTAAGTTATACATTAGTCACTAGCTTCGTTTGGGGTAATATTCCGGTTGTTATTGATTCGTTGTCGGCATGGTTTATATTGATTATCAATCTGATTGTTGTCCCGGGTATTTGGTATTCGCGCGGCTACCTGAAAGGTTACGAGCAATCTGCCAATCTTAGCCTGCATTATGTGATGCTGGTGTGGATGCATTTGTCGATGATCATGGTGTGTATGGTCCAAAGCGGATTAGCGTTTTTGTTTGTATGGGAAATCATGTCATTGTCATCATTCTTGTTGGTTATTTTCGAGAACCAGCAACGTACCGTACTGAAGGCAGGATTGAATTATCTGGTGCAAATGCACATTTCGGTCATCTGTCTGATGATTGCATTTTTCACAGTCTATCAAAGCGAAGGGGGATTTGAATTTTCGAAAATCGGCGAATATTTTGCCGGACACGCTAATATTCCGCTATTCTTGTTGTTTTTCATAGGTTTTGGCTTCAAAGCCGGTATTGTTCCTTTTCATACGTGGTTGCCTCATGCTCACCCTGCAGCGCCTTCTCATGTGTCGGGCATCATGTCGGGTGTGATTGTCAAAATGGGCATTTATGGCATCTTTCGAATGACCACATTTTTGCAAACCGATTTGTTGTTGATTGGCAATCTTGTCATGGCTGCTGGAATGGTTACCGGTGTTTACGGTATTCTGCATGCCTCGATGCAAAAAGATGTGAAGCGATTGTTAGCGTATTGTACGATTGAAAATATTGGTCTTATCGTGATGGGCGTTGGCTTGGGATTGGTGGGACAACATGTGGATAATGCATTTTTAATGATAGCGGGATATGGTAGTGCATTGTTTCACGTATTAAATCATGCTTTGTCCAAATCACTGCTGTTCTTTGGTGCAGGTGGAGTCTATCGTGCTGTGCATACACGCAACATGGATAGGATGGGAGGTTTGGCTAAAATAATGCCAAAATCATCTGTTTTATTTTTGATTGGCTCGTTATCTATCGCCGGATTACCGCCATTGAATGGTTTTTTGTCTGAATTTGTTCTTTTTTTCGGGTTCATCAAAGGTGTGATGTTACCTAACACCACTGAGAGTATTATTATCATATTGGGAGTTACTGCTATTGCCTTGATTGGTGGGTTGTCTGTACTCACTTTTACCAAAACATATGGAGCCATGTTTCTTGGCACACCGCGAACACCTCTTCCGCCTGATGTGCAAGAACCGTCTGTGGTGATGCGTCGTCCGCAATATGTATTGGTTATCGCTATGTTATTGGTAGTATTATTACCGGTTATTGTATTTGGTGTAGCATCCGATATTGTGTCATCCACATTTGACGTATGGAAACTTCATCCAGATATTACCGGATTTACTTTCCTGTTACAAAAAGTGAGCCTTGTGCTCGTAATGTTTCTTGCCGTGGTGGCTGTGGTAATGGTGATACGCAATATGGCTACGCGCCATCTTCCCGAACGGCAGGGCGACACTTGGGGTTGTGGGAGCTTACAATCCAGTATGAGAACGCAATATACGGCCAGTTCATTTACGAAACCGATGAGCAAACTGTTTGGTTCGTTGTTGCCTATCCGCAAGCACTATAAACGTGTCTCTCGTGAAGAAATTTTCCCTAAACAAGCACGTTATGCATATGCCTATGACGATTGGGTGGAAGCTCATCTTATCCGTCCTGTAGTTCGTTTGTTCCACCGCTTTTCAGTTGTGTCATTGCGCATACAAGACGGTCGTCTGCAATGGTATATCCTTTACGGATTATTATTTATTCTTGCTATTATTTTGTTGACATGGTTGAAGATAATGTAATGGTTACCTGTAAGGTTAGAATGTGTAGAATTATTTTTTTCATGTTATTTGGGTCTGTAGTCTTTGAATAGTATATATGTTAAGCCTTATTTTCATATTGATTACCAGCCTGTATTTTTCAGGTGTTATTATCCGCACGAAAAGCATTCTTGCTGGACGTAAAGGGCCGGTAATCATGCAGCCAATATACGATTATATCCGGTTATTTCGTAAAGGATCGGTATATAGCCACACTACCAGCCTGATATTCCGGTTAGCCCCTGTAGTCTATTTCTCAGCAGTATTGTTTTCTGCATTTCTGGTACCTTTTGGCAGCAGTAAAGGCTTGTTATCGTTCGAAGGTGATTTTGTGGTGTTTGCCTATTTATTGGCCGCAGGTAAGTTTTTCATGATATTGATGGCTTTGGATACGGGTAGTAGTTTTGAAGGGATGGGCGCCAGTCGTGAAGCTTTATTTTCATTGTTGGTCGAACCGGCCTTCTTTATACTGATAGGTTCATTTGCCCTGCTTACAGGGTACACATCCTTTTATGACATTTACGCCGCATTCCATTTTTCGGGACCTGTTTCGTATGCCATGGCTGTGTTAGCGGCGTTTGTGCTATTATTAATTGTTGCTATTGAAAATAGCCGTATGCCTGTGGATGATCCCAAAACACATTTGGAATTAACCATGATTCATGAAGTAATGATTTTGGACAACAGCGGTTTCGACCTTGGCCTTATCATGTATGCGGGAACATTGAAATTCGCCATTTATGGATCGCTCATTGCCAATCTTTTTATGGACCATTCGTGGCCGTACTATATCTTTCTGCCGGTTTTCTTTGCTATCCAGTTACTGTTTGCCATCATTATCGGGTGCATCGAATCGTTTGGCATTAGATTCCGCATGAGCCATAATGCGCAGTTTATCTTTACTTTATCGTCGGTTAGTTTATTGATATTTTTCGGTGTGTTGCTGATGTTAGGCAAATTGTAAACGCAACCAAATTCAAAATGATATGACCCATGTTCTATTAGTTGTTTTTTCGATGACGCTTCTCTATATAGGGATAGCCAATCGCTTGTTTACCTACATCAATATCTTGATGATGCAGGGTATCATTCTGTTTGGGGTAGCATACATTCAATTGCATGATATGAATTGGGGGAACTTGGCTTTTATCCTTTTGGAAACCATCATTTTTAAAACCTTGTTTATCCCGTTATTTTTAAAAAACATTATCCGGAAAAACGGCATTACGCGCGAGGCAGAGCCTTTTGTCCCGAATTTTGTGTCATTAATTATTATTACACTGTTGATTGTCGGTTCTTTTCTTGGAGCCAGCACCATCCGTATGGGAGATTTGGACATTGTGTTTTTTGTAGTAGCCATTTCCACCGTATTTGTCGGGTTATTCATCATTATCTCGCGCAAAAAGATCGTCACACACATCATGGGTTATTTAGTGATTGAAAATGGAATTTTCATTCTGTCATTGACCGTAGGCAATGAAATGCCGGTGTTGGTCAACAGTGGCATCCTGTTAGATATTTTTGTCAGTATTCTGGTGTTGGGAATTTTTGTCAATAAGATTGGCGATGTCTTTAAGGAAGTAGATGTGGAACAATTAAACCAATTGAGAGATTAAGTTTTTACATAAAAGCAAGCACGTAAGAAGATGATTATCGCTTACTTTATCGGTGTTATCATACTGGGATGTACATTTCTCCTGACGCGGCGTGAATATGCACAACATATTACGGCGTGGATACTGATTGCGCTACAATGGGCATTTACGGGGTACGAAATATATAAATTGAATTCTACTGCATTTGATTTTTTTACTCCTGATGCTTTGGGGGTGCTTTTCTTAATCATACTTAGTCTGTTGATGCTTCCTGCATACTATCACAGCTTTGTGTATTTGGAAAAAAACAACGAACAAATGCGGGTTCGCAATATTTATCTTTCGGCGTTGACATTCTTTTGCGGCGCCATGAGCGGAGTGTATTTGTCAAACCATGTTGGGATGACATGGATTTTTATCGAGTTGACTACAGTTACGTCTTGCGTATTGATTTATCATCACCGTTCTCCGGAAGCATTGGAAGCTACTTGGAAGTATCTTTTTGTATGTTCTGTGAGTATAGCTTTGTCTTTTATCGGAGTACTTTTCTTGAGTATTGCTGTGACGAAGGCTGGGTTGGAGGATTTTACTTATAGGGCACTGGTAGAACATGCTGCTACGCTCGATTCGTTTTGGCTTAAAACCGGTTTTTTATTTCTTTTTTCAGGCTATACGGTTAAAGCGGGGTTATTTCCTATGTTTACCGCAGGGGTCGATGCCAAAGATCAGGCTCCAACACCTGCTGCTGCGTTGTTAGCCACGTGTCTCTGTAATGGTGGATTTGTAGCCATTTTTCGTATATTTCAGATCATTAATCACAACGAAGGTGGTGCATGGGCACAAAAAGTAATCCTTATCAGTGCGGTATTATCGGTAGGGATTGCAGCTTATTACATGGTACGTACCAAGGGGTATAAACGCCTGCTGGCTTATTCGGGGGTAGAGCATATAGGATTGGCAGCTATTGGATTAGCTATGGGTGGAGCCGGCTATTTCGCCGCCTTGTTGCATATGGTATTGCATTCGTTTGTGAAATCGGCATTGTTTTTTCAATTTGGACAAGTATCCTATATCTACAAAACGGTCAACAAAAACGAAGTAGGTAACTATTTCCGCATCAATGTTTGGGGTGGTTTGGTGTTGCTCGTCGGTTTTTTCTGTATCACTGCGATGCCGCCCTCAGGATTGTTTGTCAGTGAGTCTATTATTTTCTTATCCATGCTTCAGCACCAACATATGATATTGATGATAGTGGTCATGTTGTTGTTGACCATTATTATCTGGTCGCTTGGCCGTAGCATTTTTAGCTTGCTTTTTACGCCCAAAAGATTTGAGAGTACATTGGTTGAACGTCCCTCTATGGTCGAATCTGTTTCTCAATATGTATTATTAGCCTTGGTGATCTGGCTGGGCATTTATCCACCTAATTTTTTCGTACATTTCCTCACAGAGATTGTGTCGCAATTAGCTTTAGGTTAAAGGGTATTCTTTCAGGCTGATAAATGTTGTGACAAACGTTCAATCGCTTAAGATTTTCAAATATTTTTGTTCCCAAATTATTTGGAAATTAAAGAATTTATTATTATATTTATACAATACGGCTATGGTAATAATGATAGCCATATTTCTGATTATCTATTTTCTATATAAAGCACAAATTAATGATCAACATATTAAGATGTGCCAATGAAAACAAAAAACAATACATCAATGGACTTCAAAAGAGGACGAATGCTGAAACTGGTTATTTCGACATGTTGGAAAAGGCTATGATACAGACTCTAATGCCGCCTTGCTTGGAGCATTACTCGGGGCAAAGAAAGTCATTCCTGAAAAGTATGTGGAAAAAATCAGGGATATGGACAGGATTAATGAGTCTATATCAGCATGGATATAGAAAATTACAATAATTTTGTGGCCTCTTAAGCTAGACCAAATATTTTATATAGCTCAATAGCCATGCACGCCCTGTTTTCTACCAATAAGAATAATCTTTTCGACTTTGTCCGGACACTTTCTACACACGATGTAAGAGATTGTTGCTCATCAAAAATTTACGAACGCGGACAGGATTATTTCGAATCAGACTGTATATCAGATGCAGTATTTAACAGGGAAAAAACACAATTGAAAACTACCGTAGAGGGGAGCGAAGATTATACGGTAGTTATCGAACTCAGTAATGGAAGAGTTTACGGCTCATGTACCTGTCCTTACGAATACGAGGATGTTTGCAAGCATCAGATAGCTACCCTATTGTATGCCGCTAGTGACGAAGCAGAATTTGGTTTTGAAAAAAATGTGACAGATACAAATCATCATCTTCACCCATATTTACAATCCCTATCGAAAAATGAACTGGTATCGCTAGTTGAAAAATACGCCCCTGAAAGGTTCCGTACTGAAGTCAACAACAAGTACGCAAACTCCAGTGAGTCTCAGAAAATATTCCACAAGGTGGAACAAAAGATTCGCAAGTACTTTAACGACGATGACTTGATGTATCATCACAATGATTTTAGTGATACGATTGACAAAGAATTAGCTAAACTTGTTGGCCTTGAAAAACCGTTGCATGAGGAAATCGAAAGTTTGCTTTTTTATGTGATACAGGAAGTCGAACGTGCTTTTGACAATGGCTACCTGTATGATGACTATAATGACGATTTTTATGAAACATCACAGAATTTTGATGAGTTTGTCGCCCGATATGTTGCCTGCCTGAAAAGTAGCGAAAAGACAGCTTTTTTGGCCAAACTTGATGCTGTATTGAATAACCAGTCATATTCGACTTTTGAAGGTTTGAGGGAAATAGCAGGTTCAGTATTTTCCGATAATGACCTGCCGCATTTAAAAAATGTACTGATGACCGGTTATAAGAATATATCGCATGAGTTAGCCGGAAAATATTATGATAAAGTACTCCATTTGCTTTCGTTTAATGAAAAAATCTCAATATTGGGCGTGCTGATGCAAACCGATAATAAACGTGCTATAGAACTGGCCACATTATATAATGATCATGGAGATGTCCAAAAAGCTGTTGAAACTTTGAAAAGATGGCTTGCTGCCAATCAAGAAACATATTATCACAACGAAAATGTATATTCCTTTTATTTGGAATTGTTGCAAAAAAAGGATGATGATCTTTCAGATGCAGCAAAGGATGCCATTATTCATTGTCCGACCAACACAATGTTGACTAAAATAGTTTCGGTAATCAATGGTGCTCCTAACCGTTATGAACAGTTGCTGGAACAAAAAAACGCTGGAGAACTCCTCAGATACCTGGAGAAGGAAATGCGACTACCCGAAGCATTGGCATTGATCAAACGCAAGGACAATATTCCAGAAAACTTGATATACAGATTTTTCAAGACGCACAAAATGGTTTTTCCCAACGATGCCATCACATATTTCACTAAAATCATTGACATTAATCTGCAAGGTGTTGGTAACCGTTTCTACGAAGCGATAGTCGACGCTATTCGTCAATTAACCAAGGTGAACAGGGAGCAAGCCGACGAATATCTCAACCATATCCGGGTAAATTACAAACGTCGACGCAACTTGATCGTTCTGCTGAATGATTTATAACATCAAATTCCAAAAAACACTGATTTACTGAGTTTTAGAACAACCTAACATAAGTAATCTAATAAATAATAGCGAATAATCAAAAATTGACAATGATTTATTATGCAATACAGCGATAATGTATTATGGTCTATCGGCAATACGCCGATGGTAAAGATTAACCGGTTGAATCCGAATCCCAATGTTCTTCTTTTGGCGAAAATGGAAGGGTTTAATCCCACAGGCAGCATCAAAGACAGGATTGCACTAAAAATGATAGAAGAAGCTGAAATGAGGGGTGAATTGACAAAAGATAAAATTATCATCGAAGCTACTTCGGGAAATACCGGCATCGGGCTTTCCATGATTGGGCGCGTGAAAGGCTATAAAGTACAGATAGTGATGAGTTCTGCGGTGTCTGTGGAACGACAAAAAATGATCAAAGCCTTTGGAGGTGAAATCATTCTTACAGCTCCTGAACTTGGCACTGATGGCGCTATCATTAAAGTTAAAGAATTGATAGCTAATTATCCGGAAAAATATTTCAATCCGAACCAGTTTTCCAATGTACACAACAAATTGGCGCATTACAAAACTACGGCAGAAGAAATCTGGGATCAAACACAAGGACAAGTGACTCATTTTGTTTCATCTCTTGGTACATCCGGCACATTGATGGGGGTGGGCATGGGACTTCGGGAGAAAAATCCTGCCGTAAAAATTGTTGAGGCACATCCGGTTAAAGGGCATTACATACAAGGGCTTAAAAGTATGGACGAAGCTATTGTTCCCGAAATTTACGACTCCTCTCAGATTGATGTCAGCATTTTGGTTGAATCGGAGGAGGCTTTCGAAATGTCGCGACGTATCATTAATGAAGAAGGCCTTTTTGTGGGAATGAGCAGCGGCGCAGCCATGTTGGCCGCACTTAAGACAGTAAGCCAGCTCGATCGTGGTGTAATGGTGGTTATCTTTCCAGATAGGGGAGAAAAATACCTAAGTACAGGCTTGTTCCCTTTATAGATAATTTTTTATACTTTAAATTTATAACGTATTTGGCTTTATATTAGTATATTAAAAGAGAAAACACATTGCGAATTTATATTTTATCCATTCAAATATTTGTTAATATACTGAATATCTTGAATTTAATGATTATTTTAAAATAATTTATTCATCAAAATCGGCTACCGTCTTTTTGAAAGCGTCATTTTTATTTTTCCATGATCGATATAGCAGGTAATACATAACTATGAATACAAGTATTAATCCTCCAAGCATAATATACTTTTTAGTAGTAAATTCTATCGTGGCTGTTAAAAACATAAGTAAAGTGATTCCATAAACAATGGCTGACAGCATTGATAAAATCGAAATTCTTTTTAAAATATGTATTTGCTTTTGCAGCGACAATTTTATATTATCGTCCCGAACAGGATTTTTTAACATCCAATATCCTGCGATATCATTCAATATAAACAATACGAGGCTTGTCCCAAAGAGTATATTCATATATAGAGGTTTAAGGTCACCGTCAAACCAATCATAATATATTATGAGTACCATTCCCAAAAGTATTGCTTCGATAATTAATTTTATTCTTACTTTTTTAAATGTCGGGTTGTTGGATATTTT
>JAVBMZ010000036.1:0-2719 GCA_031551935.1 Bacteroidales bacterium | reverse complement strand
ACTGTTTGTCTTTTCTGGGCATTGAAGAGGTTTGCCCATGTTGAAGCGGTTTGTTTTCGTTATGGCCAACGCCATGCAACGGAAATAAAAGCTGCACAAACTATTGCGATGAAAGCAGGAGTTCCTTTCCGGTTGGTTGATGCCACCTCCATCATCGGCTTAGGGAATAATTCGCTCACCAATCCATCCATAGAAATGGATAAAGAACAAGTTGGCGAAATACCACCCAATACTTTTGTTCCCGGACGTAACCTTCTATTTATCAACCTAGCGGCCATTGTGGCTTACGAAAAACAAATAGCCAACCTTGTCATTGGTGTGTCGCAAACTGATTATAACGGTTATCCGGATTGCCGGGATACCTTTATTCGCTCGTTGAATGTATCGTTAAATCTGGCCATGGATGAACAGTTTGTGATACACACGCCGTTGATGTGGCTTGATAAAACGGACGTTTGGCAATTGGCAGATGAACTGGGTGTTTTTGATTTAGTGAAAACAAAAACTGTTACCTGTTACAATGGCATTCCTGGTGACGGATGTGGCGAGTGCCCATCGTGCAGGCTACGACAAAAAGGGTTAGACCGATACAAAAAGACATCCAAATAATACATCATTTTTGTCGATAGCTTTCCAATAATTGAAGGTTTGCAACTTGTGCGGGAGTGACATATAAAGCACTATTGTTTTGGCTCTTGCCGTTCCGATAAGACTTTTTGCAAAGGTATCCGGCGTATTTTGGATTCTATCCATGCGGTAAAATCGAATAGTTTCAAAATCTGCATTTCGAAAATGTCCTGACGCAATTCGTCCAGTTCGGGTGCTGCTTTTTTCCACACCTTCTCCCGTTCTCCTGGCAAAATGACGGCTGGTAATCTATTGATAAATTTGAGCATCAAATGCTCTGTGCGATACGCCTGTTCGCTTCGGGATATTTCTCTTTTAATGGAACGGGTTTCATATTGAATCGTATCAGAATTGCCATATTCATACTGAATCATCAGGTTAACCAGACGGATGGTACGATATAAAGGCAAAAAATAAAAGCTTTTTCCCCTGATAATAATCTGCAATAATGCTTTTTGTGCTTTGCGAAGATCATGATTGCCAAAGTGTACCAACGAGGTATACAAACAAATTTCTGCTTGCCGAGTCAAACTCAATAAATGTGTTTTATCCAAAATATCCTCTTGGCGCTGGTTCAATAAATCCAACGATGACTGAAAATCACCTTTATCTAATAAAGGAAAAAGTTCGTACAAAAATGCCAAACTAGCAATTCCTGCCTGAAAATTTTGAGAAGAATGATGGATTTTTCTCAGTTGTTCGATAAAATACGGTAATTCATCGTATTTACGAATGCTCCGTAAGTTATCTAAGATGCCTTCTAAAACCTGAACGTAATAAATCGGAGGATTAGCCCACAATTGCTTATTGTTTTCAAACAAATGGTTCAATTCATAATACGATTGTAAGGCCGAACGATAGTCTCCGACATGAATCAGGTAATTAGACTGGAATAATTGATGTTGTTTTTTGATTTCGAAATTCTCGGTACCAGATGATGCTACAATACTCATTTCACTCACCACCAAATCATTTAATGAGTCTTTTTGTTTTTGTGACCGTACGTTTCCCCGATGAATCATCCTGTGTTTCAACAATTCGAATAAAGACGATTGTTCATTTGCAATACGAAGGGTTTTAATGGTTTCAGTTACCCTGAGATGCTTATTGAGCAAATCGGTTTCGGAAATTCCAGGAAAATTAAGCGACAACAGGTAATCCAATTCCAAACGTGCTGCATACATGTACATATGATGGTTTTCATACTTTCGTGCTATAGCTTTCGCCTGTTCCAGTAAGTTCAAAGCTTCTTCAAATAGTGATTTTTCAAAAAGTATCCTTGCTTTTAGTATTTTATTGGTCAAAGCATAATGATGATCTTGTTCTTCACGTAGAGCGAGTAATGAGTCTAATAATAATTTATACAGGTAGCTCACGGTGATATCAAAGCTGGCCTTGGGTTTACTTTGTTGGAAAGCGATTTTCAATTCCTCCATGGTGATGTTCCTGTTTTTTTCAACTATGTCGAACAGGTACATATAATCCGACCGCTTACCATAAGACTTAAATTTCTTCTTTTCTGCTTTGGTCAGCGAATGTATCAACAATATCAGGGCATCAGTTTTGAGCACGGTTGATGATTGTGTGGCTAAAGTTCTAAAATAATAGAACCCTAAAATTTAGTATCAAGGTGTATTCGAGACAAAAATATAAAAATGAAGGCAAAACATTACATAGTATTCTATAATAATCGTCTTTATTGCTCTATACAAACCATATCGTAGTATATAAACAGGTTATGTATTATAACTTGGCGTAGATTCGTGTGTTAGTTAGTAGCAAACAGTAGTAAAAAATTAATGTAAACATTAAAAAATTAGGTAATGAAATATTCACGGTGAATTCCACATTGCAGTATAATACATCTCGTAAAATAGCTAAATTTCGCTATAAAATAGCGATAAATCACTATATAATAGCTAAAAACAACATAATAATAGCGATCTTTCGCTATATAATAGCTAAAAATCGCTATAAAATTGTCAACAATAGATATTTTTAAGATGACTCTCTATTTTTGAACAGCCTCTCTCCTACCCGACAAAACCATCCGTCATTTGAGTATTGACAGAACACTAGTTTGATGATGACT
>JAVBMZ010000145.1:0-6449 GCA_031551935.1 Bacteroidales bacterium | reverse complement strand
TGAAAACCTTTGGGAACAGCGTATGGCCATTATTGCTACCTGGACATTCATCAAACATAAAGATTACGCCGATACATTGGCTCTTTCAGTTAAACTGATGCAACATCCGCATGATCTGATGCACAAAGCCATTGGTTGGATATTACGTGAAGTTGGTAAAAAAGATCGTGATACATTAACCCGCTTTCTTGAAGAGTATTGCAAAACCATGCCTCGGACAATGCTCCGGTACGCTATTGAACATTATCCACCAGAAGAACGGGCACAATGGATGAAGCGCTAGTCTGGTTATATGTTTTCAAGAACCCATGCTTCGCTACAGCCTTCTATTTCTTTTATGTGCGATATGTTATTGTATGCTTTGTGAATATTGTCATATTTTCCGGCAGACACACGGTAAAGGCCTAATTCTTCGAAATATAAAACGGTCAAACTTGTACCACTAACCTTTTTTACTTGTCTTTCTGCGTTTGATTTTTGATGATAGCTGCCTACAATGAGATAAAATCCTTTTTCAACTGAAGCTGATGATTCAACTTTGTGTTCTGGCATCGGTTCTTCGACAGGAGTAATTCGTGTGGTATCTACAGGAGTAACTACGGGTACTACTGCAACTGGTTTTTTATTTGATGCTTTTTTAATAGCAGGATATAAAAAATATCCTCCGCCGATGCAAACGATCAAAAGTGCAATAATGATAATGATGGTTTTAGTATTATTGTTTCCGGCAGTTTTTCCTTGTTGTTTTGTGTTTGTTGTTGCCATAAGGTTAAAGATATTAAAGTGATACGAAAAATTGTTTCTTTGTCAACAAATTTTGGATGATTAAGTTTAAAAACGGCTTTGTGTTTAAAATGATCAAATTTTATTTATCTATAAGGATTTGAATGCTAACGCAAATTGATGTATATTTTGCTCAAATATGTGTTGGTTTGCTGAATTTTAGGACAATTAAAAATTGACAATTACTTAATGGCACAAATGTAAATAATTATTCTTTTCTTTTTTAGTGGGACAACTTATTTATAAATGTTTAAGTCGATAATTTTTATTTAATTTTGTCATCCTATATGTAAAATTAGTTTATTGACCTTTGATGGTTAACGGCTTCTTGTTGGAAATCATCGTATGATAAAGTGTTTTTAATTTGAATTTGCCTGAATACGATATCGTTGTTGTTGGTGCTGGTCATGCTGGGTGTGAAGCTGCTTGCGCTGCTGCCAATATGGGAGCAACAGTGTTGTTAATTACTTTCGATATGGAAAAAATTGCCCAAATGTCATGTAATCCTGCGATGGGAGGGATTGCTAAAGGGCAAATTGTTCGTGAAATAGATGCACTTGGCGGGCAGTCGGCTATTGTCACCGACCGTACCTCTATTCAGTTTCGTATGCTGAACCGTTCCAAGGGACCGGCCATGTGGAGCCCTCGGGCACAATGTGATCGGATGAAATTTTCTACTGAATGGCGGCGAACAATTGAATCAACTCCAAATCTTGATATTTGGCAAGACGGTGTGACATCATTAATTGTAGAGGACGGCATTGTGCGTGGAGTTATTACCCGTTTGGGAGTGCAGTTTAAAGCAAAATCAGTTATTCTCACGAATGGTACTTTTTTAAACGGATTGATACATGTTGGTCGTATAAAAGCAGAGGGTGGGAGAGTGGCTGAACCTGCTTCTAAAGGGTTGTCTGAACAGCTTCGTGGTTTAGGATTTGAGGTCGGTCGTATGAAGACTGGAACGCCTGCACGCATTGATGGCCGAAGTATAGATTTTGATAAATTGCAGCGACAGGAAGGCGATACGGTGATGCAGCATTTTTCATATTTACCTGATATCAGGAATGAATTGCGTCAACGTCCGTGTTATATTGCTTATACCAATCCAGCTGTCCATCGTATTTTAGAGCGTGGTTTTGTTGACTCGCCAATGTATAACGGTACCATACAAAGTATAGGTCCACGGTATTGTCCAAGTATTGAAGACAAAATTGTCACCTTTGCTTCAAAAGATTCGCATCATTTGTTTTTGGAACCTGAAGGAGCCGATACTCACGAATACTATATCAATGGATTTTCTTCATCTCTTCCTTGGAATATACAGTGGGAGGCTTTGCGACATGTTGAAGGGTTGGATCGTGTAAAACTCTTTCGTCCCGGATATGCCATTGAATATGACTTTTTTCCACCAACACAATTGCTTCATACGTTAGAAACAAAACTTGTTCGGAATCTTTATTTTGCCGGACAGATCAATGGGACAACAGGATATGAAGAAGCTGCTGCACAAGGTTTGATGGCCGGAATAAATGCTGTCTTAAAACTTCGTGAACGGTCTCCCTTTATGTTACAACGTGACCAAGCTTATATTGGTGTACTGATTGACGATCTTGTTACTAAAGGCGTCGATGAACCTTATAGAATGTTTACATCTCGTGCAGAATTTCGTATTTTGTTGCGTCAGGACGATGCCGATGTTCGGCTTACCTCTTTATCGTATGAATTAGGGTTGGCATCGCAACAGCGTCTGGATTTGTTGCGTGAGAAAATAGAATGTCGTGATGCAATAATTGAGTTTGTTAACAAATATGGTGTGACGCCAGATTCGATTAATGAGTATTTATCGAAAATGGATACGACACCAATACGACAAACTGTAAAATTAGTGGATTTAGTGATGCGGCCGCAATTGACTTTGCAGGGTTTGACTACTCAAATTTCCGATTTGGAGACTTTAATGGCAAATATACATCATCGGAAAAATGAAATTGTGGAAGCTGCTGAAATATGTATTAAATATGTAGGGTATATCGAGAGAGAAAAGGCAAATGCTCAAAAACTTGAACGATTAGAGCATATTGTGATTCCTGATGGTTTCGATTTTCGTAAAATTAACTCTCTTTCTACTGAAGCACGGATCAAATTGTCTCGTATTAAGCCGAGAACGATTGGGCAAGCTTCTCGGATACCAGGTGTTTCACCTTCGGATATTAATGTATTATTGGTGCATTATGGACGCTGACGTTCCACGTGGAGCAAAAATTTCTTGATGAATCAATCTAAAATTGTTCCACGTGGAACAATTAAGGGGGTTATGATAAGATATATTCACTAGTTTTAAATAAATTCGTAATCGCATAACTTTAATTGATATTGTACTTGTTATTGAAATATATAATAATAATTAATATTGTCAACGCATGATTGATGCAACTTCTATGATATCCACCTGACTACGGTTTAAAAATCAAAAAATGAGCACATGAAAAAAATTGAAGCTAACATAGTTGATGTCGTCCGAAATAAAATTTATCCTGCACGGATTTCTTTCGACACATGTATTCAGAAAATCCAACCCATAGCAAATACTCCAGATATTTATATCCTTCCCGGATTGGTTGATGCTCATGTCCACATCGAAAGCTCTATGTTGCCGCCTGCGGAGTTTGCCCGTTTGGCTGTTCGTCATGGAACTTTGGCGGCTGTGTCTGACCCACATGAAATTGCCAATGTACTGGGCGTTGCAGGAATTAATTTTATGCTTGAAAATGCAACACATGTTCCGTTCGAATTTGTTTTTGGAGCACCTTCATGCGTACCGGCTACTTTATTTGAAACATCCGGAGCTGTTATAACATCTGGAATTATCAATCAATTGTTTTTCAAACGAAAAGTGAGTTATCTTTCTGAAGTGATGAATTTCCCCGGAGTGATTCATGAAGATCCTGATATTATGGAAAAAATTTCCATTGCTTGGAAATATGGAAAACCTATTGACGGACATGCTCCGGGTTTGTCTGGCAATGATCTTCGAAAATATGTACAGGCCGGAATATCTACCGATCATGAATGTACTACTTTAAAAGAAGCTGATGAAAAAATTCGTTTAGGAATGAAAATCCTGATTCGTCATGGAAGTGCAGCGAAGAACTTTGATACATTATATCCTTTGATCAGAAAATATCCTGATAAAGTAATGTTTTGCACAGATGATTTTCATCCCGACGATTTACTCCGTGGTCATATCAATCAATTATTGGCAAATGGCATTGCAAAAAAGTTGGATCTATTTTCGTTGTTACATGCAGCAATTGTTAATCCTATGGTACATTATCAAATAGATTTAGGGTTAGTACAGTTAGGTGATCCGGCTGATTTTATTGTAGTGGATGATTTGAAAAATTTTTCCGTGCGACAAAGTTTTTATCATGGTATTTGTACATACGATAGGATGGGGGAGGAGCTTGGTCCTGTTTCAACATCTCCGGCAGCTGTGCCTTCTGAAAAACCACGCAAGTATAACAAATCTCTTTTTGGACGTGGCAGTAATACTAAATTGCCCAATTGTTTTGGCGCTGCTAAAATTTCAGTTTCCGATATCAAGGTAATAGCAACTTCTTCTAAAATGCGAATAATACAGGCTTTCGACGGTGAAATCGTTACCAAACAATTATTTCACGAAGTACAAAAAGACTCATTGGTTCGCGCTAACGTAAAAGAAGATATGTTGAAAATTATTGTTTTGAATCGCTATCGACCAGCAAAACCTGCTGTGGCTTTTGTCCGTGGTTTCGGATTGAACCAAGGTGCTTTGGTTTCTACCATAGCTCACGATAGCCATCATATTATTGCTGTGGGTTGCGACGATATTTCTTTGGTTACAGCAATAAATCATATCATCGATTTAAAAGGTGGATTAGCAGCATATTATAATAATACACTAACTGATTTAAAGTTAGACATTGCAGGATTAATGTCTTCTGCTTCTGGGGAAGAAGTCGCTCATCGTTATGAGGTACTGAACAACATAGCTTCTACTATGGGATGTGCATTGACATCACCTTTTATGACGCTTTCGTTTATGGCCTTGTTGGTTGTTCCCGAATTGAAATTAAGCGATAAAGGATTGTTTGATGTCGATCTATTCGAGGAAACTAATCTTTTTGTATGACAAACGCGAATTACCGGGAATATTTTTTGACTTCTTTGGGAGAGGATATATTACGATTTAAAATTTTGTTGCATAAAATTGTTGTAGGCGGATTTGTTCCTTTTTTGGTAGATCGGGAAATAATTGTTGCAACCCGATAACTGTGGCATAGGTGAGTGTAGCTGTATATTTAGCGTCAGTTCGGTTTTTTCCTTCCTGTATGGCTATATTGATAAGATATTTCAAACGAATATCGTCTACGTTTTGTACCTGTTTTCGTACTACTTCATTAGAATATCCCCACGCTCTGATAGTTTGTTCTAATTTTAACGAACGGTCAAGAGCTAACTTATCCAGCATTTTTTTCTTAGACGCTACTTTTTTTAAAGCATCTGCCTTACGAATAATAGATAGAGTATTTTCTTCTAACCAATACTCCATCAGCGCGTCAATGTAACCGTTTATATTTTTAAAATGATAGTAAAAAGATCCTTTGCTAATATCCAATCGGGCACAAAGGTAGTCGACAGTAATTTTTGTAAAACCATCATTTTCCAGGATAGAAAAACCTTCTATGAACCAATCAATTTTATTTACTTTTCGCATGTGTTAACAGATTTAGTTTATTGATATTTTAATTGTTTCTTAAGACTTATAAAGAAACAAATCAAGGCCAACAACATAAATGCTGATGCAATTAAATGAAAATATTTAATGGTCAACACCAATATAACTAACGTTATAATAATATTCGTTATTATAATTCGTTTGTTTGGGTTGTCTATCATATATGCTTGTAATCCAAAAGCAATTAACAGAAATCCCATGGTGAGGCTAAAGCCTTCATAAAATTGCCATAACGTATGTTTCCCTATTATGTTAATAATTGTATTTTTCATTTCAGCCAATGTTTTTGTCATTTGGGGATCTAAATTATTTCCGCTTAATAAATGAGAAAAAAGATGCATGCTTCCTAAAAGCATGTAAGCTATAGCTCCTGATTTAAAGTAATTTACTTTCATATGACGATCAATTATACTATACGGTATAGTATGTAAAGTTAGCTGTTTTTTAATTAAAATATACCATTACGAAAATATTTTTACCACGTATCCCGAAGGGCTTGGATTTCATACGGTTTACTTTTTACGCTTTTGTATTGACGGATAGTAGTATTACCGAATAAATGTTATGGTCAGTTTCTTCTGTAACTTATTGTTTATTTTTGTGCTATGAATAAGAGAATGGGATTACGGGCTTTTTTCTTGTTGGCTGTGCTGATGATAGTGATGGGATGGGCGACATGGGATGAGCATATGCGTGGTAGCGGACATGCTTATACGAATTTTTACAACAGCGTTTGGTTTTCCTTGCTATGGGTATTACTGGCAGTTGTCAGTTGCTATTTTATCATGGTTACCTCTCTTTATCGAAGATTATCCGTCTTTTTATTGCATGTTGCTTTTTTGGTCATTTTGTCAGGAGCGCTTGTCACTCGTTTGACAGGAAAAACAGG
>JAVBMZ010000057.1:0-17349 GCA_031551935.1 Bacteroidales bacterium | reverse complement strand
TCTGTTTTTGAACTCTGGCTAAATAATAAGAATAAATATTTGCAAAGAAAGACAAAAATGATTATCTTTATAGAAGCTAAAAAGTCGAAAGTCATGGATGGATCACAACATTCATCAGGGTATTATTTCCTGAATCACTATTCGACAAAGTTGCACAAAGCTTTCCCGTAGTCCAGGGGGCCTGCAATTGTTTGTGTGTACGTTTTGTCGTTACGTTTGAGAATAACCTTTTAGATTCTTTAATACGGTTTACTTAGGTTTTCGTTATGATAAACAAATCAAAGTAATCGTTTGTTATTAGACATATAGTTTATCACCAAAATTAAAAATACCATGAAAACCAAATCTATTTTACTTTTTGTAAGCTTATCCATTTCTGGATTAATCTATGTTTCATGCACTCAAAACCAGAAAAACGAACGTAGTGCAGAGAATAAAACAAAAGCAAAAACAGATGTGTTGCTGAAAGATTATGGTGCAGAACCGACTGTGCTGAATATCGAAGACTATACCATGTCGAACACCAATTTCCGCACAGCGTTGTGGACAGGCACACATTTGCAGGTAACACTAATGTCGATTCCCGTGGGTGGAGAAGTTGGCCTGGAACAACATCCGGCCACTGATCAATTCTTAAGAGTCGAAGATGGAACGGCAAAAGTGATGATGGGAAACAGCCAAGATGCACTCAATTTCACAAAAGAGGCGGATGACAATTTTGCCATTCTTATTCCTGCTGGTAAATGGCATAATATCATTAATATAGGAAATAAACCGCTAAAATTGTACTCTATTTATGCGCCTGTACAGCACCCGTTCGGTACTGTTCATAAGACACATAAAGATGCAGAAGAAGCGGAACATCATCATTAATTGTATTCTATACTTATCCGAAATCTTATAGCGCTATTCCTTTGTCGGGTGGAGAAAAAAGATTCACAGACTTTGGATCTCCCATGTATGTTCGTAGTTTTTTAGAACGGATATAAATTTGTATGCTTTTCCTATAAGGACAACGAATTGACTTGGTTATTGGCTATTGATAATGCTTTTAGCCAATGGATTGGGATGCTATACCAAACTATCATATTTTTGAATTTTATCTATTTTCTGCTCAGCAAATTGAGTTTATCCAACTTAAAGTGATTCTTCTATCCAATTAATTAGTTTTTGCATTTTATCGGGATTTTCTTCTATCCATTTTTTCACCGATGCTGAATCGGTTGACTGTGAAATATAGTAACTAAATGGCTCACAAAGATTTAATTTTGTCATCTCATAAAATGGCGTTACATAAAAATCCCACCAAAACCCCTTATTGTCTTTTTTGAGTTCTCCCAATATGCCAAAAATGCTTTGGTTGGCATCGGCAAATAATTCGATTTCAATTTTGTCTTTATTCTCTTCGATATATTTTGATGCAGCTAATAAGCTGATCATCATTTCAGCTGCTCCAAACTCTTCGGATGAGGGCGATAAAAGTATATTCACATTGATATTCTTTTCGTCTTTTTTCTCAACTCCATGTTCCAGAAGACTTTTCAAATTATAATAATTAACTGACGAGCGACTCGAATTGGGTTCCAACATCAAAAAATAATATGTTGGTAAAAGAGATTTTATCCTTTGGCCCTTTTCTTTCATTACGGCAGCTAAAACAACATGACTGCTGGCATGTAATGGCCATGCCAGTATGGCATTGATAGCGGAGATTTCAGCCTTATCGTATTGTCTTTGTTGATAGCAGGTTAATGCCAAATTGTAATTCAACATATTATCGTCAGGAAATTTCTTCAAACCTTCTTCATATGTTTTAATAGCCTTGTCAGGATTACCTGCCATATCCAGAGAATTACCCAAAATGACATAAGCTCTTTGTTGATTTCCCGTTTTTTGTTTGATTACTTTTTTACTGTATTCTATTGCTTTGTCATATTGTTCTACAACAAAATAAGTATATGCTATTTCATAATTGGCTGTTGTTGATTTTTTGTCTATTTTCAATGCCGCCAGATATTTATCAATAGCTTCTGTATATTTACCTTGATCGTGTAATTCTATTCATTGCATCACATAGTCATCCACATTTTGTCCCTGGAGATTGGCCGTTAATGCGCTCCATAATATTAATGTTGCTAAGCGTCTCATAAATATAATAATTTAGATTTACTATTTCAAATACCAAACTTCAAATTACTGATTTATTGCTTTTAATCAGCTATCTAACAAAAATAACTATCAGAGCTAATATATTATTCACTACATGAAATACAATTCCTGGAAATAAACTTTCCGATTTCTTCCTCAGGATGCCGGTTAATATGCCAAACAAGAAAAATACGGGCGCTAGAAACCAACTCATGTGCACAAGAGCAAAAAGCAATGCCTGAAATACATTTGCCATGTTAAAATTTGTATATCGTTGGCAAGAATCGAGTATCACACCCCTGAAAATGATTTCTTCGTAAATCGGAGCCAAAAGACCTATCAGCAAAAGGCCTGTTCCCTTACCGAAAGTACTTATTATGGCCTCAATATCCTGCCTCGATGCGAGTAATATATTGGGGATATTTGCCAGGTTTTCTATGGAAACGTCAAATTTTCTTACTCCTAGTTGAATGTAGAAGGCAGAAAGTAACTTAAAAATAATAAAAATACCAATCCCAACTAACACACTTTTCCCTACTGACCATGAATTGGTCCATAAAATTTTAGGATTGACTTTGTACATTGCTGCCAATGCAAACAAAGCCATAATCATTATAAACACAAGAAATTCAAAGCCCCTGCTTTCCGGTGTCATGTCCGTGTCATAGTTAAAATATGAGGAATTGACTACTGAGTATAGTATTTCGGGTTCTACCATGCAGGCAAAAAAACTGGCAATCAAATAACCCACACTGACAAACCAAAATGTTTTAAGTCCCCAAAGAGATTCGTATGATTTTTTGTGTGATAAAAAGTTCCAATGATGACCAACAAAATATACGGGAAGTATCCATACGTAAGGCATGATAATAAGCATTAACAAAGCAATCTGTAAAGAGATTAATCCCAAGAGATCACGAAATTTCCACGGTTGAAACGGATGCGACAAAAATAGCTTAAGTCTGTAAAAACCAAGTGGATCTGATAAATACCCTAAATCACGGAATTCGTTGTAAGTAGTGATACATGTAGCACCATCCTGATATTTTAAATCATGTTTCAATAAATTCCTGAGTGCTCCGCTTTTATTCCAACTTCTTGATGTATCTGCAACAAGGTATTCTCTCGCTAACTCATATTGACCGATTCCGTCTAATGTGGAGGCTATATTAGAATTGTTGTTATAAGTTGAATCTATTTGAGCAATTTGCTGATAAATATCTAAGGCATTTGTATATGCTTTCAGTTCAAGAAATAAATCTGCTTTCTGAGTCAGTTGCCACATTTCCTTTGTGGTATCTTGATTTGAAACAAGAGCATTCAGCGCTTCTTCTTTTTTACCCAGTTTTAATAAAATACGGGCATATTCCAAAGAAGCTCCGTATTGTACGTCATTGGATATTGCTTTCTCCATGCAGACAAGCGCCTGTCTATAATCATCATCATAATAGTACTGATCAGCCATAGTTTTATACAGTGTGGCCAAACTTGTAGGATTCCATTCTTCAGGATTATTTTTAATTGCTTGTTCAGCATTTTTAAATACTTCCTCAAGATCTTCTCCCCATAAATAAGTTGTCTGGAACAACAACACTTCAGGATGTGTCGGAAATCTATTAGTTAGTATATTCACACAACTATCAAACTCTGCCTGATGTGGATTGTAATCTTCATATTCATCATATTGAGCAAGTTGAATGAATTTGCACTTTTCAATTAATACAGACACATCATCTGGAAACTCATCCAAGTACATGTCATATGCCTTGATACAGTCTATGTATATCGTATCACTACTATGTCTTAGTCTTTCAAGGAATATTTCATGATCAAATGCTTTCTGAGCTAACAAATACCCAAAAGGAAATGATAAAATGATGATGATGAGTAAAATTTGATAAATTATTTTTCTCATATATAGGTTATATTAATGATATAAATATCAAAAAAATCAGATACTTATACATATCAATATTTCATAGATTGAAGTGAGTGTAATCATAACACTTTGTGATGATATGTTGTAAAATTACTCAATACTATAAAATAAAAAAATCTTTATCTGGAATATTGGCAAAATACAAACCAGACAATCACAATCTATCAAACGATTACTCACAAATCTTTTCTTAAAATCAACCCCATTATTATGTTCAACGGTTGAATTCAATATTTTCAATCTCCAAATTCCCTTCTTGCACGCTATCTCTTAAAGCACTTGAGATGATCAATTAAAATTTCCAACATAATTATTGATAGATATTTATCTACTAATTGTATTCTCTTTCGATTTCCAAAGCCTTAGCAATTCCTGTTTTGGTCATAGCATTCAATCGCTCATTGGTTTGATAATTTAATTTGGATATTTGTTCAATCCTGTAGTTCTCTACGTGATGTTCATGTACTTCCAGAAGACTGTCATATGGACCTTTTTCGGAAACCAGTTTGACAAATATCGGTGCCGTTTCAATAGCCATAAACAGTAATATGATAAAAAGATTGGCCAGCCAGATCGCATTACTTTCTTTTGTAAGTTGATCAAGTGCATCCATGCGGGCAGCAAGTCCATCGTATTTGTCAATGTTAGATTTTTGTATCTCAAATTCCTTATTTTTCAAGCTATTGAAGGCTGTAATGTCTTTTTCATGTTCATCTATTTTGCCCTGATTGCGAAGAACTGTTACTTTTAAATCCTCTTCAGCTTCGTCTAATTGAATTTCTTTTTTCTTTGCATTGACACCGATACCTGGAATACCAGTGGTACTCGATGTTTTTTGTCCAAAACGTTCGTCATCATATTCTTGTTGTTTTTGATTACGGAAAGCTTCTTTATCCGCAATTTCATTTTTCAAAATGGTGATTTTATGTTCTAATTTCGCAATTTCAGGAAATATATCATGGATATTTGATTTTGACATGACTGCTTCTTCTGTTTTTTTTATGTCAAGCTGTCTATTGATTTCCTTTTCGAATATTTTCATCTCGAGTGGTTTGGATATAACCAATGAGAGCAGTATAGCTAATACCAAGCGAGGAATGGCTATCTTAAATTCTTTCCAAAAATGATTGCGTTTTTTCATGCTAGAAACAATAAATCTATCCAGATTGAAGATCATACATCCCCAAATCAATCCAAAAATTAAAGCACTCCACATCGTGTTAAATACTGTATAAAGCGCATACCCTGAAGATATTGCTGCAAGCAACCCGGTAAAAAACACTGTTGCCCCAATGCCTGTATATTTACTTGTTTCTGTGGGACATCGTTTAAGAATAGATAGAGTGGCTCCCGAACAAAACCAAAAAAAGTTTCTGATAATCATTTTGTATATTTTTTATAAGGTATGATGCCGAACAAGATGGTAGAACAAATAGTGACTATTTTTAAAGATGATGCAAATATATAAGATTTATTAGTACCTTGCAATACAAAGTACCATATTTTGTATAAAACGATGAAAAATAGTAAAAGATATATATTTAGTTAGTATATGCTAGCCAAAAGCATAGTCATCACGCTTATATACAACAATAGGCTTATTTAAGGCTTTTGAACATTCATTGATCTACGGCTTACATGCATAGATATTATATACGAGGCTATATAGCATCTGTAACCTCAACATTCCTCAATCTGCCTGTTCCTGATGGAACAAAATAGCACGGTTCATAAACTGGTTAAAGGGTAACATCAATCGAAACACTTCTATACTTTTATCCAACAGTTGATCGCTTCGCAGCATTTTTTCGTCAATATTTTTGGAAAAAGTATAATCTTTCCGTTGAATCAGTTTCATATCTGCAAAATCTTTAGGAAATCCTTTGGGAGCAGTGCGTAAAATACCTCCTTCAAACCAACGAAAAGCTGAAGCAAAGCCAGCATCTGAAATAATTTTTTTATACTCTTCCGTATGTTCGTATATATCGGTCCTAATGGCTTTTAAAGTAGCCGGATCCGGAGCATAAATGCCACCTGCCCACATTGAGTGACCAAGATAACCTGCATCGGCGGTCGGCTCAACATGAAAATAATATCCGCCCAACATACTTTTACGCCCACCTTGAGCAATGTATGCTCCAAAATAGTTTTTATAAGGCGTCTTGTCCGGCGAAAATCGGATATCGCGGTAAATACGGTACGTGCAATCTTTTGCCGTTACTTGTCCAATAGTTGGATCAAAAGCACGTATTCTGTCAATTAGCAAATTAACAAAATGCTCATATTCATCTTTGGCTTTTTGGTATTGGTCACGATGAGCATCGAACCATTCTTTATGGTTATTAGCAGCCAATGCACGGAGAAAATCAACACTTAGAGGTAACATATTGGTATATCATAAACTTTGCATACAAAAATAGCTATTTTTAGATAAGTATAGGCCAAAAATTAGTTTGTATTAAAAGAAAACCTTGTGTCTTCTTAGTGAGTTTTTGGGTTAATGTCATACAAATAATAATGTTGGATGTCTAATTATTAATTGTATATCAAATATTTATAAAAATTTACTATACTATACGGTATGGTATAGTAATTAAATGGATGATACATATTTCTATAAGTATACATCAAAAAGTAATCTAAACTAAATATTGCCAACTACTTAAATGTGGTACTTTTACCACAAGCAATGAGTGTATTTTAAGATGGTTAGGAAAATTGATTGTTTTCGACTACATATCAACCAAAATTACAAATATTTGTTCTGTGTATATATGGTAAAATCAATCAATGTAATATGGCCACCAATTTAGAACAAATACTGACCCTCAAAAAGAATATGGGATCAAGCATTATCGGGCAGGAGGATGTTATTTCAAAAATTATCATCGGGCTGCTTACCGATGGGAATGTATTACTTGAAGGCCTTCCCGGCTTGGCTAAGACACGTGCGGTAAAAAGCCTGGCTACCAATCTCGATTGCAAGCTCAGTCGAATACAATTTACGCCCGACCTGTTGCCGTCTGATGTTACCGGAACAGAAATTTATCAACCCCAATCGGAAGAAAAATTCATGTTCCAGCCTGGACCCATATTCAGTAACCTTGTACTGGCAGACGAAATCAATCGTGCTCCCGCCAAAGTACAGTCAGCCTTGCTCGAAGCGATGGAGGAGCGTCAAGTTTCTGTTGCTGGCAAAACCCACAAGATGGAACCATTGTTTATGGTATTAGCCACACAAAATCCTGTAGAACAAGAAGGGACTTATCCATTGCCCGAAGCCCAGCTGGATAGATTCATCATGAAAATTGAAATAGGTTATCCAAATGCCGAGGAAGAGACAGAAATAGTCCGGTTAGTCCGTGAAGAAAGTAAAGGAAATTCGCAAAAATCGTCACCTATTGAGCAACAGGTCATTTTTGATGCTCGTAAGGAAATCAACAACTTAAAGGTGAGCGATGCTGCAGAAAAATACATGGTTGATTTGATTTCAGCGACACGTTATCCCGATAAATTCAATAAAGACCTTGCCCGCTGGATCAGCTACGGTGGTAGTCCGCGTGCAACCATTGCCCTGGATAAATGCTCACGTGTAGTAGCATGGCTTGATAGCCGCGATTATGTGACTCCCGACGATACCCGCTTTATTATCCACGATGTGTTGCGACATCGCCTGATTCTCAGTTATGAAGCCAATGCTGACAGAGTGAATGCTAATGCTGTAATTGATACATTGGTTAAAAATGTTTCGGTTGCGTAATCAATAACTCAGGATGACTATGCGTCACAAAAAAGAGCAACCATCATCTTATCCGCTCGAAGTAGTCACTTCACTGACCGACCTGATGCGCTTCGAATACATGGTACAGGCAGGAAACATTTTGCCAAACCACCCGATATATGCTATTTTAGCAGGACGTCACGCGGCAAAAATGCGTGGACGCGGACTCGACTTCGAGGAAGTACGTCCTTATGTGGCAGGCGATGATGTCCGTAATATTGACTGGAAGGTAACTGCCCGTACAAGTAGTACATATTCCAAGGTTTTTAATGAAGAGAAAGAGCGGCCTACCTTCACTATTCTTGATCAAAGTTCCTGCATGTTTTTCGGTTCGCAACGTTTTGTCAAGTCAGTGTCGGCAGCACATGTAGCTGCCCTCAGCGCTTTTTACACCATCAAACGTGGAGACCGTTTTGGCGGATTGATCTTCAATGACAATACCTACGATTATATCGCACCTAAGCGCAGCAAATCATTGGTACAACATTTTCTGCAACTCATCGTCATACATAATGAACATCTACCGCAACGTAAAGTATTGAAACCAGATACTGACCGCATCAATGAAATGTTACAACGTGCACGTTCATCCATCACACACGACTACGTGGTGACAGTGATTACCGATATTTTCAACCTCAACGAAGACAGCAAACACCTTCTGCGTGGCATGGCTTACCATAATGATGTGATGTTAGTACACATTGAAGATCCGATGGACGGTCACTTACCTGACGGACGATTGGTATTGACTGATGGGAATCGTCAAATCATGTGGAATAATAACACAAATGGCTGGGGTAAAAAGTATACGGAAATTTATCAACAAAAAAAAGCTGAGATGGCAGAAGAATTCAGGCATTATAAAATTCCTATTTCGATCATGAATACTGTAACGCCGATTGAAGACCAAGTCATGCAAAAAATAGGACGGGATTTAAAACAATAAACAAATGTCCACCATCAATTTCACATTAAGGGAATGGCATTTATCCGACAGCGAATCTTTAGCATTACATGCCAATAATATTCATATTTGGAATAATGTACGCGATCTTTTTCCCCATCCGTATACTTATAACGATGGGGTTGCATTTATATCCGCAGTGATTGCCAAACCTCGTCCTGCAGTCGATTTAGCCATTGAAATTGATGGAAAGGCTGTAGGTGGTATTGGTATTATACCGCAATATGACGTAGAACGTATTACCGCTGAGATTGGTTATTGGTTGAGTGAAAACCATTGGAGTAAAGGCATCATGACTGATGCTGTAAAACAGATGGTACAGTATACTTTTACCAATTTTTCGATACAAAAACTATATGCGCCCGTATTCGAATACAATATTTCATCTATGAGGGTTTTAGAAAAAGCCGGCTTTCATCAGGAAGCTATTCTGAAAAAAGCAGCCATCAAAAATGGTCGAGTCATTGATTTGCATTATTTCAGTTTGATCAAAACAACATAAATTCGTATAAACTAAACTATTGACCTTTTTCTATCTACAAAAATTTGTCAATTCACCAGTGTTATATTTAAACTCTATCAGATAACGCATCCGCTAATGAGTATCAAAGAAACAACACCAATCGCCAACGCATTTTGGACATTACATACAGACGAAGCCTTAAGCAGGCAACAGTCTCGGTTAACAGGCTTAACATCGGAAGAATCCGCCCAGAAAAGAGAAAAATATGGAATGAATTCGCTGAAAACGACCAAACGATTATCGTCTACAGGGTTGTTTTTCAGTCAATTTAAAAATCCGATCACACTTATTTTATTATTTGCTGCCGTATTGTCCTTTTTCCTGCAGGACCCAACAAATGCCACCATTATCATTATTATTGTATTGTTTAGTACGTTATTGGGGTTCTGGCAGGAAAAAACTGCTGGTAATGCCATTGACCAACTGCTCAACTTGATACGTGTCAAATCGACAGTATGGAGAGACGGGCAAAAATCAGAACTCCCAACGGAAGAAGTCGTTCCCGGAGACATTATCTCATTAAGTGCGGGAGATATCATTCCTGCCGACTGTTTGATACTAAAAGAAGACGAATTGTTCATCGACGAGGCTGCATTCACAGGCGAAACGTTTCCAGTGGAAAAAGACGTCACCACACTACCAGTAGACACGCCACTTGCAAAACGCACCAACTCCTTGTTTATGGGATCACATGTAGTAAGCGGTACCGCTACTGCTTTGGTCACTGCAACCGGTATGCTCACAGAATTTGGACATATCAGTCAAAGTCTTGGGAAAAAAACACCTCTGACAGATTTTGAACGTGGCATCAAAAAATTCGGCAACTTGTTGATGCAAATCACCCTTGTCATGGTGATTTTTCTTTTTGGTGTCAATGTATTTCTAAATAAGCCCGTACTAGACTCTTTATTGTTCACGTTAGCCATTGCCGTCGGGATTACTCCCCAGTTATTACCGGCCATTATTTCCGTCAACCTGTCGCAAGGCGCCAAACGTATGGCTCAGAAACAAGTGATCGTCAAACGGCTCAACTCTATCGAAAATTTTGGAAACATGAATGTAATGTGCTCCGATAAAACAGGCACATTAACCGAAGGAAAGGTCAAATTTCACCAAGCGTTCGACTATTTGGGAAACGAAAGTGCCGAAACTTTACGTATGGCCAAAATCAATGCTATGTTGCAACAAGGTTTTAAAAATCCTATAGATGAAGCAATTAGCTCTATCGAAATAGCTGAATTTAAGGAATATTCCCGTATCGATGAAATTCCTTACGATTTTATCCGGAAACGATTAAGTTTATTGATCGACGACGGACAAGAACATCGCCTGATCACCAAAGGAGCTGTCAAACAAATCTTGGAAGTATGTAGCAAAGCCGCTGATGGACGCGGGGAAGTAGTTGCTATCAAAGATGTTATAGGTTCTATACAGCAGCTTTACGAAAAATTAAGCACACAAGGATACAGGACGTTAGGGATTGCCTATAAAGATTGTGGTTCTGTCACGGTTCTATCAAAAACAGATGAGCAGGATATGATATTTGCCGGGTTTATCTCTTTGTGTGACCCTCCAAAAGATGGAATCATTGATACCATCCGTAAATTTCACCAATATGGTGTACAACTGAAGATTATTACCGGTGACAATGCATTGATTGCAAAAAGTATAAGCCAACAAATCGGTATGGAAAACGCCGTCATCCTTACGGGAGAGGAAATGCGACACATGAGCAATGCCGCTTTTCTCCACCGGGCAGTCAAAGTGGATGTATTTGCAGAGGTAGAACCAAACCAGAAAGAGCAAATCATTCTTAGCCTGAAAAAAGCAGGAAAAGTAGTCGGTTACATGGGTGATGGAATCAATGATGTATCGGCAATTCATGCGTCTGATGTGGGTTTATCGGTAAATACTGCCGTGGATGTGGCTAAAGAGGCTGCCGATATCGTTTTGCTCAATCAGGATTTGGAGGTATTGATCGAAGGTATGAAGGAAGGACGACGTACGTTTGCTAACACGCAAAAATATATCTTCATGGCCACCAGTGCCAATTTTGGCAATATGTTTAGTATGGCCGGCGCATCTATGTTTCTATCTTTTTTACCCTTATTACCAAAACAAATTTTGTTGACCAACCTGATGACTGATCTACCTTCCATGACCATTGCATCAGATAATGTCGACGAAGAATGGATAGAAAAACCGCGAAGCTGGAATCTCAAATTTATCAAGCGGTTTATGATATTTTTCGGCTTGTTGAGTTCTATCTTCGACTACATCACCTTTGGTGTACTTTTATTTATTTTCCATGCTGCCGAACAGGAATTCCATACCGGATGGTTTATCGAGTCGGTAGTATCAGCTACACTCATTGTTTTGATTGTACGAACACGAAAAGTGTTTATCAAAAGCCGACCTGGAAAATACCTATTGATGAGTACGTTATTTGTCGCTTTGTTTGCATTGTTATTGCCGAATTTACCGTTTGCCTCATTATTGGGATTTATACCGTTGCCCTTTACCTTCTACATCAGCATGTTGGGTATTGTCGTTTTATATCTCCTTGCTGCCGAAGGATTGAAAAGATGGTTTTATAAACACGTTGAATAGAAAATGCAAATCCATACACCAGAATATCTACAAAAATTTAATGTCCAGTTGAACAATACTTGCATTAAATGATTCATATAAGTAGATGTGGATGACGATAAGACCTGTTAGAAATAGCATGGTCCACCTTACTTGATGACATAAGTTGTCTTTTTCAATATTTTCAAAATGAACGATACCATCCCTGCATTAGGACAATTGATTGAACCGGCACCGATTCAATTCTCATTTGGCGCGCCGGGTTGGTATATACTAGGTGGTATCCTGTTGATTGTTCTATGTGTAGGCGTCTTTCTGTCATGGAAACATTATCGTAAAAACCATTATAGACGAATGGCTTTACAATGGTTGCAGCAGGAAGAACAGCGCCTAATCGCAGCAAAAGAAGAAGCACAATTGGTATATACAGCCAACATGCTTATCAAACGTATTGCCATGCAACTTTATGGTCGTGAAATTGCATCGTTACGCGGTAAAGATTGGTTAGATTTTATAAAACAGACCGACCGGTCGGTCTGTTTTAATGATGAAGATATAGAACTACTCGACGCACTATATACATCAGACGGACAAATAAATAATGATCGTGCTGTGTCTTTCGTCAATAAAACCAAACACTGGATAAAAACACACCGACATGAACCCTGATCTGCTTCATACTTCGGCGATGCATTTCGAGATTGCCCACAAATGGGTATTCTTCTTGTTGCCATTACCATTGCTGATATATTGGTTTTTGCCTGCCTTACGGAAACGTCGCTCAGGACTTTTTGCTCCTTTTTTCAAACGAGCAGTCAGTATATCCGGACAACATCCGAAACGTAATGCATGGATATCACGCAAAAATTTGCTTACATGGATAGTACTTATGCTGTGTTGGATTTGCCTGATTGCAGCTGCATCTTCGCCTCAGTTGGTAGGACAACCCGGAAAAAAAACCAAGACGGTACGTAGTTTCCTGATAGCAGCAGATATATCATTTAGTATGGCGCAACGCGATTGGCAAGTGGATGGCAAACAAATGACTCGTTGGGAGGCAATTAAATACCTAATGAAAGACTTTGTGAAGGAACGTAAAAGCGACCAAATAGGTCTCGAAATGTTTGCTACACATGCATATCTACAGGCACCGCTTACTACTGACCTTGAGGCTATTACTTGGTTACTCGACCAAACCGAAGTGGGTATGGCCGGACAAATGACTAGTATTGGTGAAGCTATTGCATTTGGCATCAAGATATTTCGAGAAGACACCATCAAGCAAAGGGTCATGTTACTCATGACTGATGGTGTAGACGGAGGCCAGGATATTTCGCCGCTTGATGCGGCTGAAGCTGCCAAACGAGACAGTATTAAGATATATACGTTAGGCATTGGAAACAGTATTAGTGGCGGTTATGCTATTGATGAAAAGTTGTTGACACAGATCGCTGAAACAACCGGTGGTAAATATTTCCGCGCGGACAGTCAAAAAGAAATGCAAGATGTATACGCGGAATTGAATAAAATGCAGCCAATTGTATATGAAGAGGAAAGTTATAAACCATTGGTGTTGCTATACATGTATCCATTAGCTGTGGCTATAGCATTGGCATTACTATTTTATTTATTTAGTGGTACGATACGATGGCTGACAGTCGGAAAAAGTGACGTTGGAATTATCAAAAGCAAAAAACCTGTCGTTGTTTCACAACAATGACAGGTTTTACTTATCGCTCTCCCGGGGGACTTATGAAACCGGAAGCGAACCAAACTTACTTATATGCAATTGATTATTTTTATTTAATAGAATGCTGATGTAATAAACGAGACAACAAGCGTGATTTAGATAATGATACGACTATTAATAATCCGTATTCTGAGGATCAAAGTTAGTCCAACCTTTCATCCAGTTGTCAGCATCTGAATCGCTGGCAAATGCACCTGCATATGTTACCACGTCGAAACCGGTTTTAACCATATTGTCAGTGAAATCGGCTGCACCGAGAAGCGGGCTTCCTGACACCGGTCCCCAATTGGGATTAGTTGCTAAACTGTTCGGTTGCTTCAACTTCAAATCGGCAATGTCTGCGAACGCCTGATTGTTCAGATCTGATTTAAGAAAATAAGTATGCGAAAATGAATTTCCGCTACCTTTGGTTTTACCATCGGTGGATAAAACATCTTCCCAACTTTTGTTGATATCCGAACCAAGAATGGTCATTCCGGCATAGAACACATTTTTAATTTTCAACTCTCCGTTGGTAGCCCATGTCTGAGTGGTCCCTTTATCATTGTCGAGCAACAAACCTACCGGATAACCTATAGCCACTGAATTGAAACAGTTCAGTTTCGAGTTACGGCGAATTTGCATGGCAGCCTGAAAAACGCCTGTTTTTGAACCGTTTTGCGGATTCATATTGCCTCCGGTAATATATTCGGAGGTATTGGCAAAATCAGTTGCCTGTCCAATAGGACCTACCAGTGTCACATTGCTGAACACGCAAGATGTGTAAGGAACAGAAGTAGTACCGTCGGCGTTATTGTCAGATTCAAAACCATTGGAAAGTGAGGTATCGGCAATTTTCGGATGACGTACACCTAACAAGAATTGTAATTTTCCTGAAAAACCGTTGTCAGTATCGAAATCGTCATCCCAACCATGGTAAGCCACCAAATATTTACAATTGACTGAGCCGCCAAACCATTCGAACGAATCATCGTTGCTGTATGACACCTGTAAATGATGCACCTTGGTACCACTACCCACTGAACCAAAAGTAATACCGTTAATTTCCTGATCAGCTTTAAATGGGTATCCAGCAAATTCAACACGTACATAGGTTAATTCTCCTGAACTATCAGTGTCATCATTGCCACCATGTGTAGTACGCGGACCGCCTTCGATAATTTGAGCGCCTTTATTGTTTTGTGCCCGTCCACAAATGATTAATCCGCCCCAATCGCCCGGTTTACGCGAACCTTTGGCTTGTTCGGAAGTCATCACGATAGGTTCTGTTGCCGTTCCATTAGCATACAATTTACCGCCCGGTTCCACGATCAATGCAGCTTTGGTATCTTTGTCGCCTTTAATAATGGTTCCTGCTTCGATGGTTAATGTTGCACCATTGGTCACATAGACCCAACCCTTCAAATAATAAACGCCCTTTTTCAATGTGTGCTCGCCTTTGATTTCAAATTCCTGTCTACCATCGCCAATTTCGTCACTATTAGTACCAAACAAGATTTGATCCTCCGTCACTGGAGCTTCGTTATTGTCATCTTTACACGCCGCCAGCAAAAAACCTACGACCAACACAAAACTTAAAAATTTAATTGTTTTCATTTTTTAATGATTTAGAAGTCTATCTTCCAAATTTTTAGTTATCAGACAGACATTCGGTTAATATTTATGTATAATGATATTTCAACTTGATAATCAACTTAATATAAATTCGTTCTTAGCAAAAGTTAAAATTTCATTCTCAATGACACTGAGATATTTCTTCCCGGTTGATATTCCTTGGTAGTCTGTTCACGGGTTTGCAACTTATCCGCATCATCATAGAATTTTGGAAACTGCTTAAAAATAACACTTTGCGCCAGTATGTCTTTTATAGCGGCGCTCAATTCTAACCGCTTACCGATTTTACGGCGCAGGGTAAAATCAAGTACATTGCGCGGCATCTCGTACATATCAGGAATATCATTGTTAATAGTGCTACCACTACTCACATCTACGCGACCTATACCCACGATGCGTTTGCCAATAATGTTATAGAGTAATCCAAGTGTCCATTTATCCTGAGCGTCCTGATAGAAAATTCCTGCGTTTACCAAAAATGGTGACTGTCCCTGCATGGGCCGGTCGTGTTCCATACTTCCTTCGTCGAATTGTACCTTACTGTCTATCAGCGCACCGTTTAACGTTAACGATAATTGTGGCATGCCGATGAAATCAAAGTTTTTCTTGACATCGAGTTCTATCCCATAGTTACGTGCCGACAGAGCATTTTCAAATGTAAATGTATAACTACCACCTCCATCAATATAAGTCCATTCGATCGGATTCTTGAAATTTTTGTAGAACAATGCCAATGAAATTAATTCTCCTTGGGCAGGATAAAACTCGTAGCGTAAATCAAAGTTTTGAATATAAGCAGGTTTCAGGTTGGGATTACCTTTGATAGCACTAAATAAGTCGAAATCATAGTATACCGACGGAGATACTTCGCGAAATTCCTGCCGGTTGATCGAGGCACCGTAAGCAAAACGTAATAGATGTTCTTCGTTGAAATGGTATGAAGCATTCACTGAAGGGAAAAAATCAAATTGTTTGTAATCTCTTGTCTTCGTGATGTCACCTTTGATACTTTCGTAATTCTTCACCGACATCTGATTATTTTCCATACGTATACCCATATAGATGTCTAGCTTTTTCAAAGGAATTTCAAAACCCACATATCCTGCAAACAATGTGTTGTTACCTATGTAATTGTTGCGACTATCCGTATCTTCATATATGTAAAGCTTATTAGCCCCAAAGTTCTCATTGATCAAAATGCTTGTCACCGGATCGCGGTATGTAAAATCATCAGGTAAATTTTCGTCTTTCCAACGATAATAGAACTCGCGTGTATTATATTCACGATCACGATATTCGCCATAAATTCCAGATTTCAATGCAGGTTTGAAATCGCCGAATATAAAATCGTGTGAATAATCAGTTCCTGCCGAAAAAATATGCTCACCCAGTTTCACAAAATCGCGCATGATCTCATTTTGGTCGGTCTGCATCTCACCATAATACTTATCGTCTACGTTGCCATTTTCCTCTAATTCTATAATCCGCCGATCAGGTTGATTGCGGTTGGCATATGAATATCCAAATGTCCAATTGAGTTTATCGGCAAAAGATAAAGTGTGTACACCTGCTAATTGTCCTGAATAGGTCATACGGCTCGAATAAATATATTCATCCTTAGCTTCTGCTACATATCCGCTTACATCCCTAAAGCCATCCCGTTCAGTGTAACGACTACGTCCCAGTTGATTCACGATGTTCCGGAATTCCACACGGTGACGATCATTTATCATGTATGTCAGGTTAAGCATTCCTCCTAATCTAGCATCTGTTGTATATTGGTTGTCGGTATAACCATACAGATAGACTGGTTTATCATCACGGGTATTGTATACACCATAACGGTTGTTTTTCATACCCATTAAAGTCCGATTTGCATACGTATAATTCAATGCAGCAATCAGGCCCCAGCGAGCATTCCCCCTAGTGTCGAACCTTCGGTTCAGCATTACCGAAAAACGTTGATCCGGTATCGGACGGCGTGTATGTACTGTCCAATCGTTGTTGAAACCCAAACGCGTCATCTCGGTTACCTGTG
>JAVBMZ010000200.1:0-24226 GCA_031551935.1 Bacteroidales bacterium | reverse complement strand
AAATGAGGTAATATCTCCATCTTTATTGTATCTTTGTCAAGTACTTGGTACATGGGAAGTGTTGGTTTTTGTTATTTAGCAATACAAAATTAACGCTTCCTTCTTGTATAAATACTTATCTAAAAAGTTTAGATGACTTCTATATATTTATTCAAAACTCACCTCTTTGAATCCAAATGTTTTTTGTTCGTTTTCTGATGTGGTCATTTCAAGCATTCCATATTTGTTAATACCTGTAATCATCGCATCGAAGAGTTCACTACCAGCGCTAAACCTCCCCCACTGTTTAAAACGATACATATGATTCAAATAATCGGCATGAAGTGCATCCATCTGCTGCATATCCGACAGTTGCTGATAACGCTGCGCAATCCATCCGATCAACTCTTCCAAACAAGCGGTTAATTGATAAACATCACCTGTAAGCTGCCTTAATGAAACAGGATTAAGTGTGTCAGGGGTAAATTTTTCCTGATTGATATTTATTCCAATTCCGGCAATTGTCTTGGTCAAATAAGCGCCTTCAATAAAATTTTCTATCAATATACCGGCAATTTTTTTATCGCCTACATAAACATCGTTTGGCCACTTAACTGAAGCATCAGCTACTTTTTGCGAAATAAAATCATACACTGCCAATGAAATGATCTTTGATAGCCAAAATTGCTGGGAAGCCTTAACAAATGTAGGATATAAAAGGATCGTGAAGGTGAGATTTTTATAAGGTTCACTTTCCCACACATTATCACCTTGCCCTCGTCCTTGCGTCTGGTTATCAGCTACAACAACAGAACCTTCAGGTAGTTGGTCCCCGACTGATAGTTGCAACATATGCGCGTTAGTCGATGTAGTTTGCTGCAAGCGGATGACACGATGATCAGGAAAAATAGCCTGCATATTTAAGTCTTTTTCGATCCCTTATGTTCCTTAAGCGGAAGGTACTTTGCTATTTTAGAAAATAAGTCATTCATATCGATTGGCTTACTGATATAATCGACGCATCCGGCTTCAATACATTTATCTTTGTCCTCAGACATTGCGTTAGCTGTTTGGGCAATGATGGGCAAGGCAGGATTAATGCCCTGGATAATTTTTGTTGCTTCCAACCCGCTTAATTCAGGAAGATGGACATCCATCAATATTAAATCGATCTGAGGATTCGTACGTACTTTATCAATAGCTTTCAGACCGGTATCGGCATGTATCACGTGTACCTTGGTAGGACGTAACATTGCTTCTATGACCTTAAAATTGATATGATCGTCTTCAACAATCAATATGGTATAGTCATCCCACTGATAATTTGTTGTTTTTTTCTTAAGAGGAGTTTGGGTGGTTTCCGACATGGTGGTAGGATGGTAAGGAATCGTAAAGTAGAATGATGACCCTTGCCCCAAATCTGATTCGCACCAGATTTTACCATTTAATAAACCGACTAATCCTTTGGAAATGGCTAATCCCAATCCTGATCCTCCAAATTTACGAGTTAAAGTATGATCCACCTGAGTAAAACGCTCAAAAACCTTATCTGTTTTATCCTTAGGAATACCTATACCGGAGTCTTTTACGTAAAAAAGTATTTGTTTCCGTTTTACCTTATACCCAAATTCAACAAAACCCTGTTGTGTAAATTTCAAAGAGTTACCAATCAAATTGACAAATACTTGTTGTATTCTGTCAGGATCGGAAATCAGGTAAATATCTTCATCTGACTTGTCACATCGTAATGCAAGATTTTGTTGGTTGGCATTTTTTTGTAAATAGATCGGATGAGCCAGAAAAATAGAACACAATTGTTCCATTAATGCATTGAGATGGAATGGCTTGTATTTTATTTTCATTTGCTGTGCCTCTATTTTGGAGACATCCATAATGTCCTCAATCAAGGTAAGTAATGAACTACCACTTTCGACAATCATACGTACGTAGTCGTTACGGACTTCCATAGCGATGTCGGATTTTAAAAGCAGTTGTGCCAACCCAAGTATCCCATTTAATGGTGTGCGAACTTCATGTGACATATTAGCCAAAAAAGCAGATTTTAGTCGATCCGATTCTTCTGCAGCTAATTTGGCCTTTATCAATTCATTTTCAAGCTGTTTTCGATGTAAAGCAATACCTGCCTGATACACAAATGTTTCAATCAGCTGAGAATCCACAGTTTCCGTATCTTTTTTGGTAGCCACCATTAGCCATCCATACAGGTTTCCTTCTCGCGACATTCCCATCGAATAAAAATTATCGACATTGAGTATCTTCTGTATCTGGTTGACCGGTTCGGTAGGCCAATCATAGCCTGTGACATTGTCCAAACTATCGAGTTTCATTAAAGTCTTATGAGACAAATATTTGTCTTTAAACTTTCGAGGTAATTCAATAGGAAGAGTTTCTGGCGGTTTTCCTAAAATGTCTATAATAGAATCGATATGAGAGTATATACCTGATAAATAACGGATATATGAGATATTGCTATTTTGATCATAGGAGAAAACAATCACTACCGATTTGGGGACTATTTTCGAAAGGCTTTTGCCGATAAAAATAAAGATATCGTCGTCATCAGAAAAGGTCAGGAATTTGAGCGCTGAATGAGACAGAAATAACATATTTTCCTGGTAATTTAACGCTTTCCTTTCAGCAGATTTTTGACTGGAGACGTCAAACATGACGATACTTAAACCGACCAACTCATTATTCGCATACGTTCGGGTGGCATGGATGGTAACGGGAAATTTACGACCACTTTTAGTAATGGCTGTATATTCCGATTCCGGAATGATTTGTCCGGCAATAATATTTGCAAAATATTCTTTACACCTGCGTCGATCTTCTTCACTAATAAGCTCTATAAATCGAAGATTCTGTATATAAAAATCCGAACCGTATTCAAAAACATCAATGGCCTTCAAGTTGACAAAAGACAATCCTCCATTTAAATCGGTTTCAATAATAATTTCAGGTAACAGTGAGGTCAGTACTTTGTATTTTTCTTCAGCAGTTCTTACCGCTATTTCTGTCTTTCTTTGTGTTTCCTCTTTCTCACGCATTTCGGTGATATCACTACAAAGTATCACCATCCTGTTGTCTTCCTGATTATCTGGAGTAACAGGAAAAATTCTGCTCCAGATCCATCGTTGCCTGTTGTCGTCTGAAATAATTCTAAATTGGAAAGTTCTAACTTGCCTGTGGCCAGAAATTACATGCTGGACCAATGAAGTTACTATCGGATGATCGTCAGGATATACGCGAGTCAAAATCCCTGCGAGACCTGTCAAAGTCCCGTCGGACAAGCCCAATACAAAAGATGTGGATGGGTTGGCATAAATAATATTGTCCGCGTCGGCAAGGATGATGGAATCATTGGTGTTTTCAGCCAATGAACGAAATTTTTCCTCGCTTTCTTTCAGTATCTTTTCGTATTGTTTCCGATGTGAAATATCAGCAACGGCAGCCATTTTGGCCTTACGTCCTTTGTACATGCAGGAACGTGAGCATATTTCAAAATCAAGACGTTTCCCTTCCTTATCGACAACAGTAGCTTCATAAATGTCCGGTAAATCTTCCGTCAAGCGTTGCCGAATCATCTCTTTTTGCTCAGGAATCACAAATTGAAAAACACTTTTCCCTATGATTTCTTTAAGCGTATATTTCAATTTATGTACTAACCGAAGATTTGCTTCAAGGATAATGCCTTTATCTTTTTCAAAAATAATGATCCCGTCGTAGGTAAGATTGAGTATTTGCTTGAACCGGAGTTCTCCTTCGTTGACTTCTTGCTTCAATTCCTTATACTTAAGCAACTTTTTTTCAAGTTCCTCAACCCGATCATGCAAACTATTATTCTCAGCAAAAAAATTGTCTTGTGTATCAGACATAAACGAAGTTATCAAGAAGGAATTTTAATCTACGAAGGTAGATATTTTTTCGCTCCTCCTTGCATATGTTAAGAAGATTTTGACAAAAGGTTGAAATTATAGTGACCAAAGTTATCCATAGTAGCATTCTTCGTGTTACAAACATAAACATACCATCATCCCTCAATGCTGTTCATGCACCATGGGATGATGGGATCCTTTTAGATGTTTATATTCGGGAAATAAATAACAATAGAGTTTACAAACCCACAGTTACATACAAAGCTTATTGTTAGTATTCCACTAATTCGATGGGCACGTCTACAATATCTGCATACTCTTCGCCTGCTTCCATCATATCCTCATCATCGGTCGGATAATGCCATTTGATGGCAATATCTTGTCCGTCATTATGAATCGCTTCAAGCTTCATTAAGATATCCAGTATGATTTTGGAAGAAGCTGTATTGAAATAAGATAGTTTAAAATCAAAAACGGTTTGTTTATTCGGAGACTTGGCATATTCATCTAACCAAGCCAATATCGGACCATAAAATTTTGAAACATCTTCCGGAAGCGAACGTCCTGAAAGTTCAAAAATATTATTGCCAGCATCTAATCGGATACCAGGGGTGTCTTCTGTTGCATTTATGATTATTGAATCCATGATATTACGTTTGTCGATTTATTGATATTATATTCTTGATATACTTGATGTTAATATAAAAAACGATGTCTCTCCATCAATAGGCATAAACTCGTAGGAGAGATTGTTTCCGGTTTTCCGTTTGATATCAATAAAACCTAAGCCAGCTCCACCTTTATCATGTATTTGGCCTTCTTTTATTTGTTTTTTATACAACTCATTTAATGCGTCTTTGTCAAGGCTATTAATTTGTTCCAGCATGGTTTTCATTTCTTCGATTTTACTGTTTTCCATCGCATTGCCTGTAGTAATATTGTATTCTTTCGGACTACGAGTAACAATAAAAATACCCATACCAGCATACAAATAGTTTTGTTCAATCACAGTGTCACTGTATTTGCTGACATTCTGCAAACATTCTACCATAACGTGAAAAACCTTACGCTGAACGGCGCCCGGTTCTTCCTGTTGCATCATTTTAGTTTCAGTTAATGACAAAAAAGCTTTAATAATTGGTTGAGTAATTTCACCTTCATAGACCAATGATATTTCATATTCCCGCATATATCTATAGAAATCGAGAATAAATTCAACAAAGGATTTCGGTTTTTCCATGGGTTTATTTGTTTGATTATTTGTATGAGACTTCTCTATGATTATAAATCGTTAAATATATATTAAAATTCGATACCAATTAACAATACGTCATCGGTTTGTTTAATTCCTGTTTTCCATTCATTAAAATCGTCTTCGAACATCGTATTAAATTTCTCCATATTATATGATGCATGTTGCACGATTAGCTCACGAATACGTCTGGGTGAATATTTAGTGCGTTCGGGACCCCCTAATTGGTCTGGTAAACCATCAGAAAAAAAGAATATTTTATCGCCTTTTTGTGTTTGTATCTGATGCGTTGTGAAAGGTTCTTCTTGTTTTTTTCCTAACGGGATACCTCCAATTGCCTTACGATCTCCCTTATATTCAATAATTTCCCCTTTACGTAATAAATATAACGGACGATGTGCTCCGGCATATTCAATTGCATTGGTTTTCAAATTTATTTTAACAAAAGCAATATCCATGCCATCCCGTGCATTGGCATTTTCCATATCCTGCTTAAGGGTAGTGCGTACGCCCTGATGCAACTTATCACAAATTTCACCCGCGCTATAATCTTTTGCAACCGAATGATCCGCGATATTGTTGAGTGTAAAATATCCCACAAACGAAAGCAAGGCTCCCGGAACACCATGTCCTGTACAGTCAACTGCAGCAATGTAAGCATAATCTTCACGTCGCACATACCATGGAAAATCACCGCTGACTACGTCGCGTGGTTTGTAAAAAATGAATGATTTTGACAGATCTTTCTTGATCAAAGCCGTATCGGGAATAATTGACTTTTGAATACGCTCTGCGTAATTTATACTGTCCTCAATCTTTTTGTTTTTTTCCTGAATCTCCTGTTCAATCCGTTTTGCTTCAGTAATGTCATGGCCGACAAACAAGATAGTTTCCAGTTCGCCTTCATTTATTTCAGGAATTGCCGCAAAATTCATGATACGAATGGTCTCTTTCTCACCCATCTGTATCGGAATATCAATCTCCGTATTGGTTTTTATAGGGTTGTCCTTGATTTGTGCCAAAGTACCGGTGAAATATTCTTTCAATTTCACATAAATGGGTACATCATCCACATTGCGATTGATAATTTCTTTTGAGGGAATACCCAAATAGTCTTCCAGAACAGGGTTTGCATAAAAGAATATCCCTTCAAGGCTTAAACGCAGGATCACATCTAATGAGTTTTCGGATAATGACTGCATTTTATTACGCAAACGTTCTTCTTTTTCTGCACGTTTACGTTCGGTACGGTCAACTGTATTCAAAATAATACCTTGAATCGCAAGATCTTCAATAAGGTTACGCCCAGTAATTTCAACAATCATCGGGGTACCATCTTTTTTGATACATTGACATTCGATGGTAACAGGTTCCTCAGGATTTTCCAGCAATTGTTGAAACATATTTTGCACTTCGATCTCGCTTTCCGGAACATATTTATTAGCCAATCCTTCTATGATTTCTTCGGGCTTGTAACCGAATATCTTTTTGACAGAAGGGCTTTCATATGTTTGTTTCAGATTTTTATCGAAAATAGAGATAATTTCGGATGCATTTTCAAGTAAAGAATTAAGCCTCCTTTGTGCATTCTGCACTTCAAGTATTTTAACTTCAAGTTTTCCATTGGTTTCAGAAAGTTCTTCCTGGGTAGCACGCATCTCCTCGGCATTCTGACGAAGACGTTCTTCGTTTTCACGTAACTCTTCAGTCATTTGCTGGGCTTCTACCAAAAGTTTTTCCGTCTTTTTATTCACCCTAAGGTTAAAGAACGTCCGTGCAATAATTTCGCTCAGTTCACGGAGAAATTTGATGGTCACTTCCGGTATTTCACTATCGAGTGATGCAAATTCGATAACACCTTGTAGTTTCTCGTCAGCAATCAAAGGAACAATCAACAAACTGGCAGGCTTTTTATCACCAAGTATCCCGGAAGTGATGGTTGCAAAGTCATCTGGAATATCTATACGATAAATATAATCCATTTCGTAGGCACATTGCCCGATAAGTCCCTGACCAATAGCAAATTCTTGATTGATATATTTACGGCGATTATAGGCATATGTGGCCAAATTGTGTAATTTATTGGTATCCTCGTCGTAAAAATACAAGGCCCCTTGCAACAGGTTCACGTACTTGATGATATTGACCAATGCATCTACCGATAAATCTTCCACGTTATTGTGTAAACGCAAAATCTCCGAAACGACGTCCTTACCTTTACTGATCCATAACTGTTCCGCTTCTTTCTTACTATTGTCAAGCAGGTTATTGCGCATCACCATGAGTGATTTTCCAAGAACATCGTCATCTGCAACAGTAAACTCAGCTTTATAATTACCCGACCCTATTTCTTGAGCAAAACGTGCATTGGAATCTCCCCTATCTCTAATGAGATTTAACTTATCATTCTGTTCGTTGATCTCATTAGTAAATGTACGAAGTAGTACACTGGTAGAAACAACAGCCATAACAGGTATTAAATCAAGAATCCATAATACCGGAACTGCCTTGTGTATTTCCCATAATCCAACCAATGAGACTTTTGTGCCGGTTGCTGCGAAACTAATAATCCACGCAATCAACACTATTGCGATTGTCACGCACAGGGTTGGTATATCAATTGTACTTTTGGTGTTGTTATTACGTATATCCATAGCTTCACTTTCTTAGTTCGTTCAATTTATTAACCATCGACGCAGTTATTTTTTCGACTAATTGTTCTTCGTCTTTACCAAAGGGCTTAAAGGATGCCAGCTCTATAATGCCAATACTTTCATCGTCATAAATGATAGGTGCAATGATCAAATGACGCGGATTCCCTTTCCCTAAACCGGACAGAACAGTAATATAACCTTCCGGCATGTCTTTTACATTCAATAATTGGCGATTTTTGGCAACTTGTCCCGAAAGTGTTTCACCCAATGGGAAACTACGAGGTTGTTCTTCTGAAAAATAGGCATATTCGCCTGTTATATGGAATTGTTTATCACTATCGTCCAGTACAAAACATAATCCCTGAACGATGTCCAATTCTTTAGCAATGTTTTGTAATACTTTTTCCGTATATTGCTGGATACTGTCAAAAGTATCTTGCTTAGCGGGCATGATATGCGATAAAACTTCGTCGACGTTAAGACCTTTTGATTGTGTTTCGCCAGTTTGCTCTGATTTCCGTTGTTCTTCAGACAATCGCGCTTGTTCACGTTGTTTCAAATATTCTATTTCCTTAGAAACAGTACGATAACTACTGTTATATCGTAAAATAAAATAGAATAAAAGAAATGATAAAACAAGATTAATGATAACACCGGCATATAGCAGCATATCGCTACCTGACTGTGAAGCATATATATTCACAAATTCAGTGATGGCAATCAAAATGAATATCCACAGCCCTAGTTTTGCATATTTAGCCAATTTAGCCAATTTATTCATGTTTTTATATTTTTTACTTGCTGATGTTGGTTAAGAATTGAATGATCTGGTCTGTTTTAAATATATGCGTCACTTTAGTAATATTCAGGGTAGCCTCGGTCATGGTACGAACTTCACATTCCTGAGGATCCTGAACAATAGTCGTCCCACCTAAATCAGCTATCTTTTTCATACCTAATGCGCCATCTTTATTAGCACCTGACAAGATTATCCCAACCAATTTTTCCCGGTATACCTGTGCTGCCGACATATATGTTAAATCAATAGATGGCCGTGAATGGTTTACCGGTTCTTCCGTTGAAAGGGATATTTGATTAGCCAGTTCAATATACATGTGATAATTAGCTGGTGCCAAATATCCTATTCCTGGTTTAATATGGGTTTTATCATATGGTTCGATAATAGGAATATTGGATTTCAACGACAACGCTTCAACGAATCCAGAGCGGACATGTTTTAACCGATGCATACATAGCAACACTGGATAATTAAAATTCTTAGGTAAAGAATGTAATATTTTGACCAGTACCTGAAAGCTTCCGGCCGATCCTCCTATAACTACTGCTTTATATGCTCTATTTTGCACCATGGGTTACCAATGAAAATACCCTTTGTTTTACGTATAAAATCGTTTTGGGTTACTTATTTTTACAGAAAATTATATATCATCCAAAAACCTACCCAACATCAATACTTTGTATACCTTGCCTGATGCATCCTTGATAGGCGAATACATATACCATACATGCTTATCCCCGTTTTGTGTCTGCCGAACACCATCGCCCTTGAACGTTTCACCTGCAAGTACTTTTGCCCAATTTTTCTTAAATTCGGGAATATCTTTTTTGGGCATTTTATCAGTAAGCTTTATACCTACCATTTTATCGCGTGTTGTTCCATGAAACTCTAAGCAAGCGTCATTAATGTCCAATAACGTCATGTCTATGTCATACGTAATACGCATGAACACACTGTCCACTGCGTCCATCACCGACTGTATCTCTAATTTTTCATCTTCCAAGGAATCTTGTATATTTTGCATTTTGGCTAAAGTATCCGAAAGTTCTTTTTGAATACGATCTGATTCCTGATTTTTGCGATACATCTCTTCTTGGGTAGCTTGCATTTCTTCCATATTCTGACGCATCTCCTCTTCCTGCTCACTCAACCTTTGTGCCTGCACTTGCGATTGTTCCAACAGTTGGCCGGTATGTAAATTGCCTTTTACCGTCGAAATGGTTGATGCAGTATTAGCACCTATCTTTTCCAAAAAATCTATCTGGTATGCTTCTATTTTCTTGAAAGATGCAATTTCTAAAATACCGTATATCACATCATTCACTTTCAGCGGAACAATTACCAGTGCTCGTGGATTTGCTTTCCCAATTCCAGAAGTTATATGCACGTAACTATCTGGAATATCGTCCATATAAATTGTTTCTCCCTCCTGATAACAAGTGCCCACCAAACCTTCTCCCGGTTCAATGCGTTTTTGGATATATCTACGGCGTTCATACGCGTAATTTGCAGTCAGTTCCAAATATGGATGCGCTGGATCTTCGTCATTTACCACAAATAATCCTCCTTGATTAGCATCAAGATATTTTATCAATCTACTGATGACCTGATATGTGAGTGTCTCCATATTTTGGCTATTGTTACGTAGTATTTCCGAAAATTCCGCTAAACCATGATTCACCCAGCTACGCCGCTCGTCTTCAGCTTTAAATTGTTTTTCTTTCTCTGCACTTTCGAACAGATTGTTACGCATTTCTACCATTTCGTGCCCCAATTCATCGTGTTCGCTTAGCAGATGATATTCCACGGCATAATTACGTTGGCCTATTTCCTTGGCAAAATGCAACATATCGCTAAGTCCTTTTGTTAATGCATTGATTGCCTTAGACATTGCTCCTATTTCATCATTGTTTTTTATAGCTAATTGTTCTGTTTCGCTGATATGTCCTAACGATAATTGTGTCAATACTCTGTTAGCCCCATTAATAGGACGAATAATGGTATTAACAACCAAAATCACACAAACCAACAATAACAATATACCCGGAAAAAATAAGAGAGAAGACATCTTAGCAATATGACTAGCCTGAGTCATCAAGCTTTCTTCAGGGACAATAATACACAAAGACCATGGGGTATCAATACCAGTAACAATAATGGGTTCAAACACGTAATAATAATTTTTTCCGTGTATGTTTGTATAGATAATTTGCTCTTTACCTGCTGTAATGTCGGTTATAATATTTGGGGTTGTATAGTTATTTCCTTCAAAGAAAAAAGGTTTCTCTATCAACGCGGTATCAGGGTGCAACACCACTATACCTGCATCATTGATGATCTGGGCATAACCGCCATCATATAATTTCATGCCCTGAAGCGCTTTCTCGAAGGGAATAAGGGATATATCAGCCCCCGAAACACCCAAATATTTCCCGTTGAGTATAATCGGACTATATACAGTGACAATTTTTACCGGTGGGTCGCCTTCTTCATAGGTATACAAAACAGGCCCATCAATGGCTTGTTTACGAGTTCGTTGGGCAATAGAATAACTTTCATCATTTTTGATGATTTCTTCCGTAATCGGACTATACCTCACTTGTCCTTTCAAGCGATAAAAACTGGGAGTAAATCGTCCAACCTCATTACTATAAGCATTGTCATTACCCACAAACTCACTATCGCTACCATCAAAGGCATCCTGTTCCCACATCGCCCAAAAACTTTCGCATCGCGTCTGCTGATATGTTTCATTCTTGATGATATCACCGGCTAATTTTCGGCTGGCTCCCTGAGATGCAACCATTTGACCTAAAGTATTTGCCAGAGTGGTTGATATTGAAACTGATTCTCCAAATAATTTTTCTATCTCCCCTGCATAACATTGAGACGTTATTTGCAGCAGTCCTATGCCTTCCTTTTTCAATTCGTCCTGATACCAAATATGCGTAAAAACAATAATAGTCATTAAAACGACAAATGAAACAGTCAACACACTTGCAATGAGCTTCGTGCGAAGTTTTAAATTACGAAATAATGCTACCATTGTTATGATTTATTTCAAAAATAAAAGAATTAAACATTAAAAAAGCCCTATATGTTAACAACAGGTGAAAAGCCGAAAGGATCTGATTTTCTGCAAATTAATCCTATTTGATCTTTTCTATTGCTACTATTGGCATATGCCAAAGTATCACGACGTTGTATATGCATACAGTTAGTTTCGCCTGTATATGTATTGAAAGTGACCTTCTTCCCTTGGTTACCCCCCACATCTGAAACCAAGATCGGAATCCTAAATTCATTAAGTATTTCCTTAGCTATGAGAACATTTCTCCTACCAATATGAAAATTTGTTGGCATTCCTGTAAGGCCTTCAGCTCCACCAAATACTTTTGCCACAATATTTTCATACTTGCTTCCGTGATATAATAACTCTCCTAAAATACGTATGATAGAAAGATTGCCGTATTTCATTGTAGCTATATCGCTTCCGTTCCACTGCGGCAACACATAATGATTGATGACCCCAAACTTCAAGAGGGGATCGTACAAACAAACTGCGACACATGATCCCAGTACTGTACCGACGATATGAGGAGATTTATCGACAAAAATGTCAGCCGGATACAATAAATAACTGGGTAAGGTCGCCATGAATTATTTAGCATTTATCAAATATAAGAGATACGTAAAAACCCTATAAAAGTTTCGTTTTGCATGAAATTATTGCTTAAAAAATGTTAAGATTATTGGGTATTTGAGCATTAAAGGAAAACAATTTTTAGAAGAAGTTTGTTTAGTATAACCGTAATTGCGACTTTTAGTTATTTAGATGTTCGACTACAGAAACATCATTTACTAAATTGTTTAAGTTGATGGTATTAAATATGAATAACCATAAAAATGATTATCTTTGCGGATATTTTTACGCAGGATACAAAATTTTTGACAAGAGGTTAAAAAATGTATATTAAACGATACTTTTTGGTATTTTGAATCTTTTTTTATATATTTAAACAAGAATTTTTGTATAAAATTATGGATTTCATATTGAAAATAAGAGTATTAACGATAAAGTCTGAAACTCATGAGTTATCTAAAATTTGACAAATCACAATTAGTCAATTTGGAATATTCCCTTAGTCGTGAAATATTACGTACTAACCGGGGAGGGTCTTTTTGTAACACCACTATCATTGGTTGTAATACGCGCAAATATCATGGTTTACTGGTAAGTCCCGTAAAACGATACGAAAACAAGCGATATGTGTTTTTGTCATCGTTAGACGAAACCATTGTCCAACACAACAGTGAATTTAATTTAGGCATTCATAAGTATGCCGGCGAAATATATGAACCCAAAGGGCACAAATATGTTATCGATTTTTCAACCGATACAGTTTCTGGGACTCTTTACAGGGTAGGAGGCGTCATGCTATGTAAAGAAAGTTTAGTTGTCGACCAACAAGAACAGATACTGTTACGTTATACTTTAGTGGACGCGCACTCGCCCACCAAGCTCCGCTTTCGCCCATTTTTGGCTTTTCGCGACATGCATACGTTGACTCATGCCAACCTTTTTGCCAACACATATGCTACTCCTATCAAAAATGGGGTAAGTGTACAAATGTACCCCGATTTGCCCACGTTGTATATGCAATTTTCCAAAACAATGGACTTTGTTCCTGTACCTGACTGGTATTATGGTATTGAATATCCAAAAGAGCAAGAACGCGGATATGATTATCGGGAAGATTTGTTTGTACCCGGTTATTTTGAAGTGGATATCAAAAAAGGCGAGAGTATCATTTTCTCAGCCAGTCTCAAGGAAGAGAGCCCGACGATATTCAAACGACACTTCACATCCCAACTCGAACGACGCTTACCCCGCTCAAGCTTCATGCATTGCCTTACGAATGCTGCGCAACAATTCATCATCCGCAATGACGAAGACAAGACGACCGAAGTTATAGCTGGTTATCCTTGGTTTGGCGTGTGGGGACGTGACACTTTTATCGCTCTTCCCGGCATCACATTAGGTATCGACGACCATAAAACTTGTAAAGAAGTGCTTGACACAATGGTTAATCGTATGGAAGGAGGACTGTTTCCAAATATGGGAAGCCGCCAAAATCCTGCTTTCAATTCAGTGGATGCACCGCTATGGTTCTTTTCGGCGATACAACAATATGCCGAATATATTGGCAACCTCGATGTAATATGGGAACAATATGGTAACGCCATGAAAGCCATATTGGAAAATTTCCGCAACGGATCATTGCCTTACAATATCCGCATGCACGACAATGGTTTGATATATGCCGGACAAGAAGGCAAGGCGCTTACATGGATGGATGCAGTTGTCAATGGCAAAGCAATAACTCCGCGCATGGGTTATCCTGTCGAAATACAAGCCCTTTGGTACAACGCTATCATGTTCACGCTGCTTTTGGCAGAAAAAGCAGGCGATAAAAAATTCATCAAAGCATGGAAAGACCTTCCGGAACAAATCCGTAATTCATTTGTGGAAACTTTCTGGGACGAAGAAAAAGGTTATTTAGCCGATGTGGTTGACGGTGACGAAAAAGATTGGTCTATACGCCCTAACCAGGTTTTTGCCACTTCGCTGCCATTTAGCCCAATCAACGATGAGATCAAGAAATCAGTGCTGGATGTAGTCAATAGCCAATTGATAACACCCAGAGGGTTACGTACTTTATCTCCGGAAGATCCAGATTATAAGGGTATTTATGAAGGTTCGCAGGAAGAACGGGATAGCGCATACCATCAAGGTACCGTTTGGCCTTGGTTACTCGAAGGTTTTAGTGCCGGTTGGTTGCGTATTCATAAAAAATCAGGTGTTGCCTATATTGACGAGTTATTACATGGTTTCGAAGATGAAATGACCCAACATGGTATTGGTACCATTTCTGAAATCTTTAACGGAGATCCGCCTCATCAGGCTAAGGGAGCTATTTCCCAAGCATGGAGTGTTGCTGCCCTGTTGCAGATGTTTAAAATGATAGAAAAATATAATGCATCTACCAGAGAAGAATTATAGAAAGCAGTATTGCAAACTCACTAAAGAAATAACCCACAAATAATGAACAACGCATGAAAGTATTAATGTTTGGATGGGAATTTCCTCCACATATTTCGGGTGGACTAGGAACGGCTTGTTATGGGCTAACCAAAGGAATGGCATCTTTCTCCGATATGGAAATACTATTTGTTGTTCCGAAGATGTTCGGCGATGAAGAGCGAAACTCTATCGGTCTGATAGGTGCCAATAATGTATATATACGTGTCCGGGATGTTCGTATTGCCGGATTTTTGAAAAAAATGCAACAAATAGAGATTGGGGTCAATTTGTTGCCATATGTGGATCCCGAAATGTACGAAAAATTCTCTGTCGGTAATTACCGGGGTGAAAATAAATTTATTACGTCCGATTTCGAAGGAAAAATTACATTCTCTGGTGGCTATGGGCAAAACCTCATGCAGGAAATCTCCAACTATGCTTTAGTTGCCGCTTCTATTGCTGCTGAAAATACTTTTGATGTCATCCACGCACACGACTGGTTATGTTATCCTGCAGGCATTGCAGCTAAATACATTTCGGGAAAACCACTCGTGATTCATGTTCATGCAACCGATTTCGACCGTAGCGGTGGAAATGTCAACCCTGTGGTATTCAATATTGAAAAACAAGGGATGGATGCTGCTGACAAAATTATTACTGTGAGCAACCTCACGCGTAATATTGTCATTGAAAAGTATGGCATCGCGCCTGAAAAAGTAGTTACGGTGTATAATGCCGTCGAACCGGTAGAACAAGAAGAGTCGGTTAAAAATCCGCCAAAAGGTTTTGATGAAAAAATTGTGACTTTCCTCGGACGTATTACCATGCAGAAAGGTCCTGAATATTTCATCGAAGCAGCCAATTTGGTGTTGAAAAAAATGGATAATGTTAGATTTGTTATGGCCGGTAGTGGCGATATGATGAACAAAATGATTCGGCGAGCTGCTCGTTTGGGAATTACCGACAAATTTAATTTTACAGGCTTTCTTAAAGGCGATGATGTTTACCGGATGTTCCATTTGAGTGATGTCTACGTAATGCCGTCGGTATCTGAACCATTTGGTATTTCACCATTAGAAGCCATGCAGTCGAATGTACCCGTTATCATATCAAGACAATCAGGCGTAGCCGAAATTCTAAAACATGCTGTCAAAATTGATTTCTGGGATACCTACGCTATGGCCGACGCTATTTATGGAATACTAAATTATTCGGCACTTCATCGTGTTTTTAGTAAATATGGTAAAAGCGAAGTTGACGGGTTAAAGTGGGAAACTTCGGCAAAACATGTCAGGGACGTATATTATAGTGTAATTTAGACTTTTTAAAACATATTTTTATGAAAAAGATATGCCTCAATTTCCAAGTACACCAACCATTTAGGTTGAAAAGATACAGGTTTTTCAACATCAGTAATGATCATTACTATTATGATGATTATGCCAATGAATCATACGTTCGTCGTATGGCAGACATATCATATTTGCCGGCCAATAAAATTTTGTTGGAAACCATCAAGGAGCATAAAGATAAGTTTAAGGTTTCGTTTTCCATTTCTGGAACCGTACTCGACCAATTCAAATTATATGCGCCAGAAGTGCTAGATAGCTTCCGTGCATTAGCCGATACCGGATGTGTGGAGTTTGTTGCAGGGACAGACACTCATTCCTTAGCATCTCTGGTTGACAAGAAAGAATTTGTAAATCAAGTTAATGCTCACAAGGAAAAGATAGCTAATTTGTTCGGACAGCAAGTTGGTAAAGTTTTTTGCAACAGCAATATGATTTACAGCAATGATATTGGCACCATGGTAGAAGAAATGGGATTTCAAGGTGTGTTAACTGAAGGCGCCAAACACATACTGGGTTGGAAAAGTCCCAATTATGTTTACTGTTCTGCTGCTAACCCACGGTTGAAATTGTTGTTACGAAATTATAAACTAAGTGATGATGTGCGTTTCAACTTCTCTGTTTCTAATTGGAGCGAATATCCGCTGACGGCAGAAAAATTTGTATATTGGATGGAACTACTTGATCCGAAAGAAGAAGTTGTCAATATCAGCCTTGATTATTCTACTTTTGGCGAAAAACAGCCCATGTCGACAGGTATTTTTGAATTTTTGCGTTATCTGCCTAAAGTAGCGCTGAAGAAAAAATTTACCTTCGCTACACCTACCGAACTATTGAAACAACAGCCAATTGCTCCTATCAGTATTCATTATCCCATTTCGTGGACAGATGAAGAACGCGATCTTACCGCTTGGCGTGGCAATGAATTGCAACTGGAGGCCATCGACAAGTTATATTCATTGGCTGAACGTGTAGAAAAAACGTCCGAACCCAAAATTAAAATAGATTGGAAATATCTACAATCAAGCGATCATTTCCGTTTTATGGGGACAAAGTTTTATTCTACCGGACGCCGTACGCCATACAATCCATACGAATCGCCCTATGATGCATTTATCAATTATATGAATGTGTTATCCGATTTCTCGTTACGATTGCAAAAAGTAGATACACCAGCTGAAAAGGTAGATGTTAAAGTACTGGAACAAGAGTTGGTTGAAAAAGACAGGCAATTAAAAAACACTAAATTGCAATTGGATAAACTCCGCACTACCATCGCAAAAGCAATGCAGGATGACGAAGAAGTTGAGTCTGATATACCTGCAAAAAAAGCGGCGCCAAAAAAGAAAGTAGCATCTACGGCCACAAAAGCGGCCAAGGCAGAAAAGAAAACCACAGCAAATGTTTCGACTGCTAAAAAAACAGCTACCGCTAAAAAAGCGACCACTAAGAAGAAAACGACAACCAAATAGTATAAGATTTATTTGTCATCGTCATCTTTCAAAGGATATCTGGCCAATGGATATCCTTTTCTTGTATTAGTTTGTAAAATTGTCGAGTTACATTTCAAAATTTAAGGTTGATAAATGTCTCATCCTAAATCACTAAAACATAAACACGGGCAAAAAAGCAATACATTACCTGGTACTCCCGTATATACAGGCACTATAGATATAACCCCAAGCATCATGTGCGTGTGCTATCAAGAGACTGGTTATACAGTCGAGCATATCAGTCAGCTCGCTGATTTTGTCCCCGATGCTTGTAAAGGAAGATATTGGTTACATGTATGTGGGCTTAACCAGGCTGAACAAATAGCCGCATTGGGTAAAAAATTACATTTACATCCTTTACTCATTGAAGATATTCTAAATGTCGACAAACAACCAAGCGTTGAAGAATTTGATAACTGTGTACTGGTAGTCCTTAAATATTTCGATTCGACAGCTGGCGATATGCCCTGTTTGGAACAAATCAGCCTGATATTGGCCGAAAATTATGTATTATCCTTTCAAGAGAATGATCAGCCAGTATTTGCTAAAATCCGCCAAGCGCTGGAAGACAATATCGGGAAAGTCCGCAATAAAGGTTCCGATCATTTGTTTACCTTACTATTAGACCGAATCGTAGATAGCTATCTACCAGAGATGGACAAAACGGAGGAATTACTGGTAGAAACAGAAAGTCAAATATTGAATGATACAAAAGATATAGATGTACGAGAGATGGTTCTCCAAAACAAAAAACGCTATCAAGCGTTGAAAAAGACCATTCTACCGCTCAAAGAATCATTCCCAAGACTAATGCGACTTGACAGGACACTGATTGAAAAACCAACCATTACTTATCTCCACGATGTACTCGATCATATCGATTTTGTATCACGCTCTATCGATTCGTACCATGACATGTCGCTTGGTTTGATGAATTTATACACATCTAACAACGATTTAAAAATGAATCGCACTATGAAGCGGCTAACGGTCGTTTCCACTGTCTTTATCCCACTCAGCTTTCTTGTTGGTGTTTGGGGAATGAACTACGATATGATGCCCGAATTACATTGGAAATACGGGTATCTGGTCGCATGGCTCATCTTATTGGGCGCTGGTATTGCTATCTGGTTGTACCTGAAAAAGAAAATGTATTAAATCCTTCCAATTGATACTAAGCCAAAGATTCGGCATATTTTTTGTACTATTTTAAGGACATACCATTGGGGCTGTTTGGTTTTTTCGAGTCCCTGCCTTTTTAACAGAAAACAACATCCAAAAAACGTCCAATTAAAATACTAAAAATAAGTTAATTAACTATAAATTTGAGGCATCCTTAAAATTCATATTTTCTCTTAATTTTACCTTTTTTACTATATTTTTGTTACTCGTTTGTTACCCATGAAAAAGATAATTTATATCTTTGTACGAGTATTTTAAATGCTTATCCTATGGGTAAAATAACACTTAAAAATCCCAAATTAAAGGAACCAATAAGAATTCGCTTCAAAGAACTGGCTAATGGTAACAAAAGTATTTATCTGGAAAAATACGAGAATTATAAAAAGACCGAACGCGGAACCATTACCACCAACAAAAGTTATGAATTTCTGAGGTTATATCTTATACCTGAAAAAACGGCTGCTGATAAACAGACCAATCAAACAACATTATCGCTTGCAAATGCTATCAAAGCAAAGAGAGTTGTCGAGCTCCAAAATAACCAGCACGGATTCAAAAACAGTTCGTTAAAATCTAAGGTTAACCTGATTGAATATATCCATTTCTTAGCCGATGACGCGTTGGCTAAAAGCGGTATTAAACGAAGTATTTATCAATCATTAAATTCGCTGGCTAACCATATTGAACGGTATTCCGGCAATAACATAACATTTAAGCAGGTTGATAAAGATTATATACTCGGGTTCAGGGATTATTTGAAAACTGCCAAAAATTCCAATTATGAAAAGAGCAAGAAAAGACCGATTAAAGAGACATTATCTGTGAATACGCAGCATAATCTTTTCATGAAGTTATCTTATGTGGTTAAAAAAGCTTTAAAAGATGATATTATTGCCACTAACCCACTGGATAAGATTGATATTTCAGACAGACCTAAATCAGAGGGAAAACAACGGGAATTTCTGACAATTGATGAAATAAAAAGATTGATTAAAACCAATTGCAAAAATGAGACAGTGAAACATGCTTTTCTTTTTTGCTGTCTCTCCGGTTTAAGATATAGCGATGTTTCAAAGATAACTTGGGACGACTTACGGGAAAATAATGACCGCAATATAATCCTGCGTATTCGTGTCAAGAAAACAAAACGATTTGAAGATTTCCCAATCAGTGCGGAAGCATTAAAATGGTTGCCCGAAAGGAATGAACAACAAGACCAATCACTTATTTTTTCTCTGCCTAAAAATGAACATGCGAATACAGCTCTGAAAAAGTGGGTTACCAGTGCCGGGATAAAAAAGGCTATTTCTTTTCATTGCAGCAGGCATACTGCCGCTACATTAAACTTAAGCCTGGGTGTGCCGATTGAAACTGTATCTAAATTATTAGGCCATACCAAAATAAGCACGACTCAAATTTATGCCAAAATATTGGATAAAGCCAAACAAGAAGCCGTCAATAAACAAAACGGAATATTTGATTAGTTTTTATCCCGAAATCCTTTTCATTCACTATTTTTGTTTGTTCAAATCCTATTGCCATGACTGTTATCAAAAAGCGAAGTTTCAATGAGTTGATAGATAATGTTTATCAGACGCATTGTGCTTTACAGGAAAATGCCCGGAGAGTCATTAATCGAAACCTTACTATCAGGAATTGGCTGATTGGTTATTATATTGTTGAATACGAGCAAAATGGCGAAGACAGGGCAACATACGGCGAACGGTTAATTGATGAGATGTCGAAAAAGTTGCGTGAACGGGGTTTGAAAGGATTTGCACCAACTTCTTTAAGATTATACCGAACCTTTTATTTGACTTATCCCCAGATTCAACCGACAGTGTCGGTTGAATTACAAGGCGCTGAATTAGAAGAAATTAAGTCGATTTTGCCTGATTTGTCTCTGATTCAACCAACAACGTCGGTTGAATTCAATCAGGAACTGTCGATACCAACCGAATTGTTATTATCCCAGCTTACTTTTTCCCATTTCATTGAATTATTCAGGGAAAGCGACCCGTTAAACCGTCTTTTCTACGAAGTGGAAACCATTAAAAACAACTGGAGTGTACGCGAACTGAAAAGGGCAATGGATACCTCATTGCATGTAAGAACAGGATTATCCAAAAACAAACAGGCGGTAATTGCAAAAATAAAAAACCTCAAATCCGAAAATGTTTCGGATATTATTCGTAATCCCTATGTTCTGGAATTTCTGGGATTGGAAGAAAAACATGAATACAGCGAAAGCGATTTGGAACAATCCATTCTCGACCACCTGCAAACGTTTTTAATGGAATTGGGTACAGGTTTTTGTTTTGAGGCTCGGCAAAAGCGGATTACTTTCAATAACAAACATTACCGCATTGATTTGGTGTTTTACCACCGCATTCTGAAATGCCATGTGCTGATTGATCTGAAAATAGGCTCTTTTGACCATGCCGATGCGGGACAAATGACGGTCTACCTGAATTACTACAAAAAGAACGAAATGGCCGAAAACGATAACCCACCGATTGGCATTATCTTATGTGCCGATAAAGACGATACTTTAGTAGAGTATGCCACGGATGGCGTGGATAAAAAGCTTTTTGTTTCCAAATATTTGCTTAAACTACCTGACAAGGCAATCTTAGAGGAGTTTGTTAGAAAAGAATTGAAATAATAAATATAAGCCATGCTGCAAAAATTGGTCGAACATATAAATCCCCATTGGATTATTTTTATTGGAGGATTACTAACATTAATTGGAACGTATTTAGCTTATTTAAAAGATAAGATTGAAACGAGAGAAAATGATGAAAAAATATCAAATATACAAATGTTATCTCAACAAAATCACGATCTAACTAATACTATTAATCAGCAACAAATAGAAATATCGGAACAACAAATTAAATTATCCGAAAAACAGAGTCAAATTGAAAATCTACAAAATAAAAATTATCAGTTATCGCAAAGTATTTCACTAAATGCAATTGAAATAAATAGCCTTTTAACCAGTAAAGATTCCTATATCTATTTTATACCAAATATAAATAGTTATCATAATGGAATGGTTAACTTAAGGTTTATTGGAGGAGGGAAATATCCTCTTCAAGTTTTATCTATGTATATTTTTGACCTTACTCTGAAACAAGAGATATATAAAGGTGCTGTAAATATCCAAGCAATACCAAATGTAACATCAATCCTTCCAGTCCAGATCCCCGTCAATATCACTAAACCTTTAAAATGGAATATCTTTTTTATGACACTACAAGGAGAATATTGTGAGCAACTCAAATGTATCATTACCAATGATAAGAAATTGTTTTATTCTGTAATAGTAAGTGGCCCTGATGGTAAAGAATTATATCGATATGAAAGTGAATATTTTGAGGATTTTGAATAAATCCCTAACCTCTAATTATTTGTCAGTTTCATTTATAACACAAATCTATTATTTTAAATGACTGTTATTTTTTCTCTTTCAGCAACTTCTCCAGCAAGGCAATTTTCTCCTGTTCTTTTTCCAGTAACTTTTCAAAAAGCTCTACGATTTTATCTATAGGATTATTACTAACATTATCACCAGCGATATAATACCCTGCTGCACCTGAATTATTTTCGATATTGTTATTTTCAAAAATAATCGTTACTGGGTCTTCCTCCAATTCTTTTATTAATTCGACTGAAACATTCAAAGCACTTGCAAACTTAGCCAGAATATCATCTTCAATAACAGGCCGTTGCTCATACATGGAGATACTTTGCTGGCTTAAACCTGTGTTATCAACAATTGCACTCTGTTTAATACCCAATGTCTGACGGAGACGTTTGATGGCGTGTCCGTGATGTGTCCGTTTCTCCCTTTTTTCTGCGGTCTCCATAATATTATTTTGATTTATATTTTGTTACAAAAACATGTCAAAGTTAAGGTATGGTCGCAAATATACAAAAAATGGATGAAAACGGGTAAATACCATTGAATTTATGGTAAATACAAGGGCTGCTCATAGCAGAAAAACAAATGAGTATGCCTTATTTTGCAATCATCATTTTATGATACAGTCATGGTATTTATATTTTTTCAAATTACCGATTCTGCTAATAGACCTGTTCCCCAGCCGGAAAGTGGAATTATCGGCCGGACGTCTGAGGATATTATAGAACGTTTTCCTGATTATACGGTATTGCCTTTTCTGGGAGATATGTTTCTCGTTGAAATCCGTATAGAGAAATCGACATTGACCTGTGTTATGAAAAACAATACCTGTATCGAGGTTTATGAATTCAGCGATTGAGTTTGTTCGGGTATGGCTTGGTTACATTATGGGATGAGTAATATTCTTAATCCTTGCTTTTTCCATAGATAACCATTGTTTTCACAGCTGCTTATTCCATTTCATATTTCTTTCCCTGGGGTTTCCAAAGGGGCTTGCCCCTTGGCCTATTGGGGCTTTTTTAGTGGAGGTACGAAGCGTTAAGAAAAAGCCCTAATAGGCTATGGCTTTTTTGAAAAGCCTGTGCAAAGAGCCAAACTTTCATTATCGTTTTTCAGCAAATTCTTTATAATCTATAATCTTTGGTTCTGCCTGTTCCGAATGTTCATGTTCGGTTTTTGGTGAAGTTCCCTGTATTTCTGCCTGAACCAATGTACACTATCGGCTTTATCAATGGTAAGGCAGAAAGAACCGGATTGTCCGGGATTTCTTTCCAGACGGATTTCTGAATTATGAATTTTAAAGTTCCGGGTAAACTCATGGGAATATAATTCGCCTGTGTACTTTATAGGTTTCATACTTACAAGGTCTCTGGACTGAATATCGCTGAAACCTATTTGCCGGCAATATTCACCCATTTTCATAAGCTGCGTAGTGTCGGGAAACCAGTTGTAAATCCTGTTAAGTTGGTTTTTGAAATCTCCGGTGTCTTTTTCGTATTCCTTTTGTCTGTCGATAAGGGTATGGTTCAGTTCTTTGATTTCCTGATATAAGTTTTGGTTTTCTGTTTTCAGGTTTTCTATCTCCTGTTTTTGCCGTTTGGTTTTGGGTGTGCCGATTACAGAGCCAATGCTATCCATAAGATTGGTTCCTACTTCTGCTGCATAGCTTTTGAATTTTTCTGTTTTCAATTGGCTTTTGACTTCTTTAAGTTCTGCCTGTGTATGGTGCAATTCGTTTTCTTTTTGATTTTTCAGGGATGATGCCTGCTGGTAGTCTGTTAGTGCTTCCTGTTCTTTTTGGCTCAAGTCTTCAATGTTTTTCCTTTTGACATCTTCCAACAGGAGTAACTGTTCTATATCTTCCTGCAGGTTTTGCTGCTTAGCAATAACATTGCGGTAAAATTCCTGAGTAGTGATATGCCGGGCTTCGGAACCGGCAATTCCGCGTTCCAGTCCGTATTTCGACATTGCTCCGGCATAGGTATCCTGATATTCTTTGAGTTTTATCCTCGTCATTACATCATCGGCACATAATCTTGGTGCATTGGAATTTTTCTTCCGGTATTTTTTCTTTCCGGGTTCTTCCTCTTTCTTTTTTTCTTTTATTTTT
>JAVBMZ010000167.1:0-4233 GCA_031551935.1 Bacteroidales bacterium | reverse complement strand
CCTAAAAATGTTTCAGAAGGAAAATCGCCAAAAGACCACATGGAATAATGGTATAGCATGATACTTAACGCACAGAAACCTCTCAAATAATCCAACCATGATAAACGAGAATTATTTTTCATATATGTTGTAAAATCGTTTTACAATATTTAATGGTTGCCGCTTAATAATTCTCAGAATTTCTTCCGCTGTATTCAGCTTGTCATAAGGATTTTGAATATCTTTCAAAGAGTCAATATAATCTGGTTGGAAAATTGCTGCTAACTTTTCTTTGATATCCTCCCGTTCGGGATTACAATTGAACACACTTGTTGCTGCAATGCGCCCCTTTTGCCTGTCGCCGATATTGATGGTTGGAATATGAAAACTGGGAACTTCAACTATGCCACTGGAAGAATTCCCCACTACCCCGCCAATATATTGCAGAACTGACAGATAACGTTTCACACCCAGCGATGTGAACCACGCCGCGCGTCCGGCATTGTTTTCAACATAACGTTTAATCATCTCCATAATGATGCGTCCGTCGGTATCGGAGTTTGGCATGGTAAAAATGAGGCGCAATTGTTTCACTTCATCCAGTGCCGAAAGCAATTCGCCAAATTGTTGACCGGCGGTATTGTTTTCCATCGTAACCGGATGAAAAGTAACCAGCATCGTATTTCTGTCCAATGCAAAATTCAGCGATTGTTCCAATTCGTCTTTTGACATCAATGGAATATGCTTAATATTATCGCAACCTAAAGCGCCAACATAATAAACAGTGGATGGATTTTCACCCATCTGGATAACCCGTTGCCTATACTCTTCGGTAGAAGTGAAGTGCAGATGCGACATTTTGGTAATAGCGTGGCGAATAACATCATCATAGGCACCTTCGGTAATTTCGCCACCATATAAATGAGCAACCGGGATTTTATACAATAGTGCAGCCGAAACTGCTGCCAAAAGCTCATACCGGTCACCCAATACGATAATCATATCAGGTTTCAGGTCTTCGTAAGCATCTGCAAAACCGATAGTTCCCAACCCAACTGATTTAACAGTAGCATTGGCAACATCGGACGACAGCAACATGTGTACCTTCTTGTCAATCGTAAATCCGTCGGCCTCGATTTCCTTGTAGGTCAAACCGAATTCGGGGGAAAGATGCATGTTGGTAGCAATGATTTGCAGTTGCAAGTCATTGTCATCACGAATGATACGCATCATACGGCTCATTAATCCGTATTCGGCACGACTACCTGTTATGACGCAAATTTTTTTCATAGCTCTATCAACTCATCTTCATTAAAATCACGAACTGCGATTTTACCCACTATTTCTTCCCAGCGCATGGGCGAAATACCGTTGCCAGGGCGTTTTACTGTCAGGTTTTCTCCGGTAAATGGTTCACCTTTCGTAATAAAACGAGATGCAACAATGCTTTTGCGGGCAACGCTCATATTTTCGCATTCGGAAGCGGAAACAATTTTTTCCGGAGAGCCTAGTGCTTTTTCAACATTGCGAATGGCTGCAACCATTGCTTTCAATTCATCGGGTTCAAGTGAAGCTTTGTGGTCGGGGCCATCCATATTCCTGTCCAACGTAAAATGCTTTTCAATCACTGTTGCCCCAAGCGCAACCGCTGCAATGGGAATTTCAATTCCCAACGTGTGGTCGGAATAACCGACTTTTACACCTATTCCTTTTGCAATGATGTTCATAGCCAGTAGGTTCACATCCTGCATCGGTGTTGGATATTGTGTATTACAATGCAAAACGGTTATTTGCGATTTTTTGATGTCATGATGCACCAAAACTTCCACAGCTGCTTGTATATCTTGCATAGTACTCATGCCTGTTGAGAGAATAACCGGTTGTCCGTATTGAGCTATCCGTTTGAGATAGGGATAATTGGTTATTTCACCCGAAGGTATTTTCCAAAGCCCAAGATGAAGACTTGCCAGGAAATCAATACTTTCCAAATCAAACGCCGTTGAGAGAAATTTCACTCCGCGGGAATTACAGTATTTGATTAATTCGAAATGCTGTTCTGTTGACAATTCCAGCCTTTTGAGCATTTCGTATTGAGAATTGTCGTTTTTTGTGTTTTTTTGTTGGTAATCAGCTTTTTTAGCGGATTTGGTTACTAAATTTTCTGTCTTGAAGGTTTGAAACTTCACATAATCAACGCCTGCTTCGACAGCAACATCTATGAGTTGTTTTGCCAACTCTATAGAGCCATTATGGTTGACACCCGCTTCGGCTATGATGATTGCTTGGTCGGACATCTTCATTTTCCTATTTCCTTCAACATTTTTTCCTCTATTTGAAGTACATTTTTACTTCTCTCGGCCATTCTCTTTATAGGTATTCCAAAATAAATACCCCATGGTTCTGTACTTTTATTAACCAAACTCATGGAACCAATACTGCAACCTTCGGCTAATTCACATGGCCCTAAAATAACAGTTCCCGTACCTATTATTACATGCCTTCCAATAGAAACGATACCACCAATTTGCGTCGTATATTGTTGAGGTATGGCCTGTGCTGTCATAAAATTCCCACTATAGTCATCCGAAGCACTATAGATTATTGTATTAGCAGCCATACTGCTAAAATCGTCCAATTTTATACCTAAAGTACCACTAAGATGTGAGTTCCTGGCAATAAAAACATAATTTCCAATTGTTATATAACCCCCACCACTTGACAGGATCACAAAGTCATCAATTCGTACATTATCTCCTATAGAGATATTTTCAACTCCATAAATCCTTGCATCTGACGAGACTTTAATGTTCTTTCCTAATGATTTAAAACCCATGCTCTTTAAATCATTTTCATTGTAGTATTTGCTTTGCAACATCATTTTAACCTTAAATTTATCAGATTAATCTTGCACTACTCGGTATGTTTACGACCCGCTCTTCAAACCATTCGGCGTTGCTCAAATCACCACATTGACAATTCGCAAACATAGGCAAACGATTCATCAGCCGCCATATCGGTCGTGTCATTACGCCGTTGTCATTACTGTATTGCAGAAAATTGTCCCGTTCCGTCCTATCCTTCAAGATAATGACGTTAAGCCAATAATTTGATGAACAATCTTTCGGCTCAATGAAAAAATCTATTTCCGAATTTTTGAAAAAACCGGCATAACGTTTTGCCAAGTCCCGTTTGTTGGCTATAAATTCTGGTAAATGTTCCATTTGCGCACATCCAAGTGCTGCATTGATATTGGGCATACGATAATTGTACCCGATATGGTCATGCACAAATTCCCACCGGTGGGGAACCTTAGCTTGGGTACTCAAGTGTTTGGCATAAGCGCCCAACTCTTCATCCTGAAATAACAACATGCCGCCGCCGCCAGTGGTAATGGTTTTATTACCATTAAAACTTAAAATTCCTATTTTTCCAAAAATTCCTGTATGTTTTCCTTTATAGAAACTACCCAGGCTTTCGGAAGCATCTTCGACTAATTCGATATGATATTCATTACATAATTGCACCAATTCATCCAGATGCACCGGATGACCGAATGTGTGCATCGGAACACATGCTTTTATCCGCCTGCCATTGGTTTTATTAAAACATTCATTGTTTCTTATTTCAGCATTTGCCGTTAACCATTCACGCATTTTAAACGGCGAAAGCCCCATAGTATCTTTATCCACATCAACAAACACAGGATGGGCACCACAATAGGAAATGGCATTAGCAGTGGCAATGAAGGTAAGTGGCTGGGTAATTACTTCATCATCAGTTTGGGTTCCGACCAATAACAAAGCCAAATGCAAAGCGTTGGTACCATTAACGCATACAACAGCCATTTTTGCTCCGGTGTATGCTGCGGCCATTTCTTCAAATTTATCGACAAACTTCCCGACACTTGAAACGTATGTACTGTCGATACATTCGCACAAATATTCCTTTTCGTTGCCAATAAAGCACGGCGCATGTAGCGGGATGACGCCCTCCATTACCCCAAACGTTTGCCTGATAAACTGAATAATGTCGTTATACATTGTAAATGTCCGATTTATATTTTCTTAAATTATCAGGATTACGGAACCAATCAATGGTTTCGCGCAGACCTTGTTCAACGGTATATTGCGGCGTAAATCCCGTGAGTTTTTTGATTTTGGTATTATCACCCCACAGACGGAATACTTCTGAATTTTTAGGGCGGAGCCGTTCCGTATCTTCAATAAATCGCACATCCGATTGCATGATTTTGGC
>JAVBMZ010000195.1:0-3567 GCA_031551935.1 Bacteroidales bacterium | reverse complement strand
AGCCGTGTATATATCTTCGAAAAAAATGTCGATGGAACCATTGTAAACAATACCTACGAATGGTGCAACGAAGGCATAGGAGCTACAATTGACGGTATGCAAAATATACCTATTGAATACATGCAGGATTGGTTTGATACGTTTAATGCGGGGAAATATATCTGCACCTCCGATGTCAATACATTGAGTCCCACATCTGCACAAGCTTTGAAAGAACAAGGGGTAAAATCTATATTGGTTTTCCCGCTCTCTGCCAATGGGGTCAATTATGGGTTTGTCGGATTCGACGACTGTGAATCTCACCGGGAATGGGAACAAAGCGAATTAGAGTTATTGATCAGTTTATCGCAAATCATTTCGACAACTACACATCGCTACCATGCCGAAACAGCGACACAGTTATCACAACAAACCATGCGCACAGTGTTGGACAATATCAATGCTAATATTTATGTAGCTGATTTCGATTCATGGAACATCTTGTTTGCCAATAAAAAAATCAAAGAAGCAATGGGGTGCAACGTGGAAGGACAGCCGTGTTGGCAAGCGTTACAAAAAGAGAAAGACGGGCCATGTGATTTCTGTCCCAGCACACATTTGCTAAATGGACAAAATCGTCCCACAGGATTGTACCATTGGGAACAATGGAACAGCAAAACCCAAAGATGGTATGAAAGCACTGATGCTGCTATAGAATGGGTAGATGGACGTTTAGTGCACATGGAATATGCCACTGACATCACAGATCGTAAACGCGCCGAAGAAGCTTTGCGTCAATCTGAGGAGATGTACCGTCAACTCACAGTGGCTTCTCCCGACGCGATCGTCGTATGTAGCCCTGACGGAAAGGTGAGGTATGTATCTCCAAAAGCAGCAGAATTATTTGAAATTGAAGAAAATATAGATGTCAATGTGCTGCGCATGCCGAGTTTTGTTCATCCGCACGATCGCCGACAAGCCTACCATATGTTTGGCTCTCTGGTGAAAGATAACGTGGCGTTTCTACCGCAACTACTGTTATTACGCAAAGACAGTTCAGAGTTCATCGGTGAAATATCTTCGGCAACCGTCAAAGATACCAATGGTGGAACAACATCTATTATCATGGTGATACGGGATATCACACAAAGGAAGTTGAGTGAAATAGAACTTATTCGTGCAAAGGAAAAAGCAGAAGAATCCGACAAATTGAAATCGGCCTTCCTTGCCAATATGTCGCACGAAATACGTACACCACTCAACGGTATTGTTGGTTTTCTTAATTTCCTCGGCTCAGAGAACTTATCATCTCAACGTCGGCAGGAATACATCAATATTATCAACAATAGCAGCGCACAGCTCATTAAACTCATCGACGACATTATCGATGTAGCCAAAATAGAGGCTAAACAAATGAGTATACGCCCCGTGCCATGTCGTATCAATGACTTGATGAGCGAATTACAAGTATTTTTTGAAACTTACTTACGAGCTAGCAATAAGGACCGCATTGCAATGATACTTGATGATAGCGGATTTATTGATTCTTGCGTTGCCTTTGTCGATCCAATGCGCTTGCGACAAGTAATCAATAACTTAGTAGGGAATGCCATTAAGTTTACTGAAAAAGGATTTATCCGTTTTGGCTACAAACAATCCGCCCCCAACAAGTTGGAGTTTGTGGTGGAAGACTCGGGAATAGGGCTAGCACAAAACCAATTAGAGGTTATCTTCGAACGGTTCCGCCAAGCTGAATTAAGCAATAACCGTCAATATGGAGGCACTGGTCTCGGCTTAACTATTTCACGTAGCCTCGTTCAAATTATGGGTGGCGATATGCGTGTAGAGTCAATTGAAGATGTAGGATCCTCGTTCTATTTTACTATTTCATACTTACCCGTTGCTCCTGCAGATGAGTACTTCTTTGATGAACTCCCAGAGGAAAAATCTTCAATCGAAAAACCATTTCATAACAAGGTGGTGTTAGTGGTGGAATCGGAAATCATGAAGTATAAATACTATGAAAAGTTACTCTCCGCCAATGGAATTTCTGTTATTCAAGCCGAAAATTTGCAACAGTGGTTTGATTATATTAGTCAGACAAACCATGTTGATGCAGTAATAGCGGATGTAGCAGTATTTAACCATACAGATGATGAAATAATGGGGAAAATTAAATCCATACGTGCCGGCCTGCCGACCATATTGTTAACTTCTGAACAACCCAACGGATATCAACAAGTTATCGGCGATAGTCAATACAACATGGTGTTAACAGAACCAGTGGATGATAAAAATTTATTGGGTGCATTAAAAAAATATTTGAGGTAAAAGTTTTTGGCAAGAAAAAAACAATCAAGCTGCAACCTATTTGATGTATCATCGGATAATGCAAGCATTGATATCGACCGACAGATGGGAAGAAGATAACAAACAATCAACCCTGAAGTTTGTTATGATGATATCTAAACTTTTTAAATATATCATCACCTATATGTTTATACTCATCCTACATTATAATGCTCCTATTGAAGAAATAAACAAATATATGGAAGCTCACAAGGCCTATCTGAACAAACACTACGCTTCCGGGCGTTTTATTGCTTCCGGGCGGCAAAATCCTCCAACAAGTGACATTATCCTATGTCGTGCTTCAGATATAAGAGAAGCGGAGCATATCATCAGTCAAGACCCATTTGTCCTTGTAGGAGATTATCAGATCATTGCCTTCACACCTAATAGAATTGCTCACGGTTTTGAACAATGGTTGTCTACCATGAATTAAGTAAAGTTTCATTCATTAATTTTTGAATTATGGCAAAGAAAGTAGCAGTATTAGTAGTGAATCCGGTTAATGGGTTCGGTTTATTCCAGTACCTGGAAGCATTTTTCGAAAACGGCATCCCATACAAAACCTTCGCAGTCTATGACACAGTGAACGTAAAAACCAATTCCGGCATTAAGATACAAACTGACGATGTGGTTGCTAACCTGAAAGGGCATGAAAACGAGTACGATGCACTTGTTTTTTCTTGCGGCGATGCGACGCCCAAATTTAGCGAAAACGCCAATAAACAATATTATCAGGATATGCTCGCCATCATGAAAACCTTTGACGACAAAGGAAAAATGTTGATAGGTCACTGTGCGGCAGCTATGTTCTTCGAAAGCGCGGGAATAGGCAAAGGCAAAAAAATTGCTATTCATCCGTATGGTAAATCCCGCATCAAAAATAGTATTGCGACCGACGAAAAATCGGTTATTGACGGCAATTTATACACTGCCCAAACAGAAAACACCATTTGGACAATGATGCCTGAACTTTTGAAGGCATTGAAATAATACATGTCGCCAAGCAGGCCTAACAGGGTTGAAACTCTGTTAGGCCTGCTTTATTTTATCTTGACATTTCACTACCATTTATCCTTCCTTGTAGGTGATAGATATTTATATAGCAATTGAATAAATTATATACTAACTTTGCACATCTCATCCCGTAAATCCTCAGCTTATGCCTGCCCCTTTATCCCTTGATCTTCGCAAGCGTATCATAGCCGCCAAATTAAAAGGTGACACAGAGGCTAAGAT
>JAVBMZ010000165.1:0-15164 GCA_031551935.1 Bacteroidales bacterium | reverse complement strand
GCCGTTCAGCCAGATTGATGTAATCCAAGTTTTCTATTTCGGCAATTGTATGCTTCACACCTTCGCTTTTGGCTAACAGGCAGGAAAGAATATTAGCTTCCGAATCACCTGTGACAGCAATAAACGCATCAGTCGTTCTCAGTCCTTCCTCCAGTAATAAGTCGACCTTGGTGCCATCGCCATGGATAACCAGTGCATTATGCAAGATATCCGACAAGCGATATGCTTCTTCACGGTCGGCTTCGAAAATTTTGATGTTATAGTCTTTGCCCAGTTCTTTGGCAATCAATCGTCCGATATGACTTCCGCCGAGTATCATCACTTGAGTTAATTGCTCTTGCGATTTTCCCGAATGCTTCAATATGTTTTTGATGCCGGCATGATTGGTAACCACATATACAGTGTCGTTAGGTTCAAATTTCGCATCCCCGTTAGGAATAATGGTTTTTCCATTACGTAGGATTGCTACCGCACGATACTCCATATGATATATATCACCGGCTTCGCTCGTCGTTTTATTTACGATAGGTGCATTTTTGTCCATTCTGACAGCCAGTAACGAAAGCTTACCACCTGAGAAATCGACAAGATTGGTCACTCCAGACTGATGTAGGATATTAGTTACCTCACGGGCAGCAATTTTTTCAGGATAAACAATGGAATCTATACCCAAACCAGTAAAAATATCACGATTGTCCTTATTCAATGGTTCGCTATCTCCGATACGTACTATGGTTAGTTTGGCGCCAAGCTTTTTAGCCATGATAGCTGCAACGATATTGGTATCGTCCCATGGCGTTACGGCAATGAACAGATCGGCTTCGTCAGCACCGGCTTCCATAAGAAGTCTTTTCGAAGTTACGTCTCCTTCGAGTGTTAAGAGATCATAGGATGCGGAAAGATTTTTCAGGCGTTCTTCATCCGAATCGATGATCACAATTTCATGGTTTTCGCGGCTTAACATCTTTGCCAAATGAGTGCCTACTTCACCTGCTCCAGCTACAACAATTCGCATAACATCAAATTTCTATACAGAACTGTGTTTCAAAGAAACAATCTCCCTGATACAAGTTCTGAACCCCCCAACAAAGTAAGGTATTATTTTCGATATGGACAATGATTTTTGACGGGTCAAACGCCACGGCGTTTACTGGGTGTTATTTGTCTTTTTGAATAGGAAGGTGGCCTTATTTTCCTGACCGTGTAAAAGTCGTGAAATATTTTTTCGATGGGTAATGAATAATATAATACAAACTATTACTGAGAAGATTTTCAGGGATATACTGTCGGATTTGAAAATAAGGATGACGGATATCGGAAATGACAAACCCATCATCAATGAACTTAACGACACGTATTTAGTGATGATCAATGTTAATAGGAAGACACCAATAGCTACCAAAGTGGCTGGCCAATGCAACGCCAACAAGATGCCCACGATGGTTGCAACGCCCTTTCCGCCGCGAAATCCTGCAAAAATAGGAAAAACATGTCCCAACACAACCATAGCGCCTAAGATTAATTGAAAATTAACAAAAGCATTAGTATTCTCGATAATAGTGGGTGATAAGAAGGCTAGTTTTACAGCGGCGAAACCTTTTAAAATGTCAACAAGAAGCACGGGAATGCCTGTTTTAACACCTAATACTCGCATGGTATTGGTCGCTCCAGCATTTTTGCTGCCGTGTTCGCGGACATCTATACCACAAACAGCCTTGCCAATCCAGACGGCTGATGGGATAGAGCCAATGAGGTATGCACCTATAACAATGAGTATATTGTACATCATATTGATGAAGATATGAATGTAAAATTTTGACTATCTGTAATATATGATATATTCATTTTAAATAATTCTTTTTATCGAATGTAACCGATGGGTGTAACGATGCTCTGATTCATTAAATATTCCTTGAGAATCAAAATGGTCGATACGCACATAGCCGGAAGCATGTATGATGTGATGAGCGTCGCAAAGGATACCTACATGGACGATCTTATTATGTTCATTCATAAAAAAAGCAAGATCGTCGGCCTGAACATTTTCAATCGCAACAAGTGTACCACATTGCTCCTGTTGGTATGCGTCGCGTGGTAGCCATTTGTCGATCATACGGAAAACTACCTGTACCAATCCCGAACAGTCAATTCCAAAAACAGTTTTTCCACCCCACAAGTAAGGTGCACCCAAATACTGCTTGGATAACGTGACAATGTCATGATTGGATCGTTCAGAATTTTCTGTAAAAACATATGTTTCACCTGCAAAATTAAATGAGGAACCATAAGGAACTTTTGGAAATATGCTACCTCCTAATAAATATACCAACCTGTTGGAAATTTTACAGGTAATGAGCGGAGAACAGATTATTTGCGACAGTTCAATCGGCTTATCCGGCATTTCAAAAACGGTATCTATCATATTTGCAGATACCCAACCTTGGTAGCGATCGGCGTCAGTACGAACATGTAACCATTTGTCATTCCGTTGTATGATAGAAGCCGTTTCGCCAAAAAGTAACTGCGATACCATTTCGCTTTTTTCCGATGGTTCGGCACGCATCGGAATATTACTTAACAAGCATATGCCGTTCATCTCCATAAAAGTTGTATATCAAAGGTTATCCATATAGTTCGCGCAAATGCGATAATTTTAATACAACAACAATTTTAATCTACACATTAAATCATTTAACGTGTATGCAACATGTCCTATTTACAAATTGCCTCTTCATTTCGAACAACCATACCAGGTTTTGTTTACAATAATTCGTAGCTGCTAATCTGTACAGGAGCTTGCAACGTCGGTAAGATTCTTTCGAGTAAAATGCCGTCTCGGTTGTCATATTCATATCCGAAAGTTGCACGAATGCCCATCAAAATAAATTGAACGGCGCGATCGAGCGCAATGGGTAAACTGTCACCCTGCATTAGAGAACCAGTGATAACACTGGTAAATGTGTCCCCCGTCCCTGGATAGTGGGCAGGAAAATAAAGACAAGAAACTTTCCAAAATCGGTTGCTTTTCTTATCGTAGGCCACGACTGATGTGGTTTTTGCTGAATCATCTTCTGGAACGCTGGTCACAATGACAGTATCCGGTCCTTGTTCAGCCAACAGATACAAATATTCTTTTAACTCGTTTAAAGGCACAAATTCCTTATAGGGTTTATCGAGTAGCATAAACAGTTCAGTAAGGTTGGGCGTGATAACCCCTGCTTTTTTGATGAGCGTCCGCATCTGGACGATCATTTCCTGATCAAGTGAGGCATAAAGACGTCCATTATCGCCTAATACAGGATCTACCACTACTAACTGTCCGTCGTTGGCAAAGTCATGAATCAATCCGGTAACAATATCTGCTTGTTGTGGAGAACCGAGATAACCGCTGTAAATAGCATCAAATTGCAACCCCAATTGTTTCCAATGGTTCACAAAACGGACCATTTCATTGGTTAGATCGAAAAAAGTAAAACCAGGATATTGCGTATGCGATGACAGTACAGCTGTCGGTAACGGACAGACCTGTATACCCATGGTAGAAAGAATTGGAATGGCAACCATTAAGGATACCCTGCCGCATCCCGAAAGATCATGTACGGCTGCTACCTTTTTTACGAGATTATTCATTTGTAACAAATTGATAATTAGATTGAAGCGAAATTATTTTTACAATGCAAATAACGTAAAAAAATACGAATGATGGGCATAATGTGACTAAGATTACAAAAATCTACCCAAGAATAAATTTAACCTGTTGACAACAAAATGATTACATTTGGTGTTTTTGAAATAAGGGACAATCAAAATATTTCTTATATTTGACCGCAAAACCTTAGGATAATGTTGAACCGACGAAATATCATCTGTTTGTTATTGCTTGTTGTGAGTGCTTGTGCTTATGGGCAATCGGATTTATTTTTGACACAACAATGGTTTTCACGGGTCAATTTTAATCCGGCAGCTACTGGAAACAGTAATAATGTAGATATATTTTTGCTGAACCGGCAACAATGGGCTGGTTTTGAGAATGCGCCTCAAACTAGTGTCCTGAATGCGCACAATTATTTCAGTAGTATTCATTCAGGATTGGGATTAAGCGTGATGTACGACAGGTTAGGAGTGAGTCATAAAACCGTCGATGCTGTGTTGGCTTATGCATATCACTTTAATTTAGGTGAAGAAGTGTTGTTGTCGCTTGGTTTATCGGGTGGTATCATCAATTATAGTTGGGATCCGTATCAAAATACATTTCCGGATGGCAATGCAAATGATAGTGAATTGCCTACAGAAAGAGAATCATGGTTGAATCCTGATTTTGATGCAGGTGTGGAATTAAACACCTATGGCCTCACTGTCGGAGCATCGGCAACTCATATCAATGGCAAAAGCCCTGACAATTCCATTACGGGTAAACCTAGCCGTGAATATTATGGATACTTGAGATACCGTTTTGCTTTGACCAAAACAGTTGAAATGGCACCCGGAGTGATGTATCGTAATGCCAACCGCAACAATTTCTTTGATTTTAATCTTACGGCTTTTTTGATGAAAAAGTATTGGCTGGGTGTATCTTTTCGACCCGATAATGCTTTTGCTGCAATGTTAGGGTTGGAAATTGGGATGTTTCGTATAGGCTACGCCTACGATCGTTCTGTTGGACAAACAGCTTCGTTGGCAGCCAATACGCACGAAATTATGCTGGCAATACGCATCCGTAAAGCTCCGACCAACAGGCGTACTCCTCGTTTTTTGAATTGATTTTCTGTTACGTGAGATATTCCCTACCCACATCGGTTAGGTAGGATATCTGATCTTAAAAAATAAAATGATTATCACATGAAAAAAGAAGCGGTAGTCGGTATAGATATCGGCGGGACATATACAAAATATGGTGTTATCGACCGAATGGGAAATGTATTAATTGAAGGTTCGGTCCCAACCGACCAAACTAATGAAGTGAACGAATATGTTGACAGTTTGAGTCAGGCTGTAGATAAGGCATTACGATCAGTCAATGATTTTGTGAATATCAAAGGGATAGGAATTGGTGCACCCAATGGCAATTATAAAAGTGGAAGCATAGAATTTGCCCCTAATCTGAAATGGGCACATGGCATCATTGTCCATTTGGTGGATTTACTGAAAAAGCATTATGCTATGCCTATTGTTTTGACCAATGATGCTAAAGCAGCAGCCTTGGGAGAAATGATTTACGGTGGCGCTAAAGGGATGAAAGATTTTATTTTGATCACCTTAGGAACGGGTTTAGGAAGTGGTTTGGTGGTCAATGGTGAATTAGTATATGGTCATGATGGTTTTGCCGGAGAAATAGGTCATACGAGAGCAAAGGACAATGGACGTGTTTGTGGCTGCGGACGTAGGGGCTGTTTGGAAACCTATGCGAGTGCTTCCGGCATCAAACGAACAGTTTTCGAATTGTTGGCCGAGTATAATGGTTCCAGTGAATTAAGTGATTATTCTTTCAACCAATTAAATTCCAAAATTATTTATGAAGCTGCAATACGAGGTGATTCGATTGCATTAAAAGCATTTGAGATAACCGGCGAGATATTGGGTGTTAAATTAGCTGATGCGGTGGCGCATACTTCGCCTGAAAAGATTTTCTTGTTTGGTGGATTAGCCAAAGCAGGAGATTATATTCTCAAACCAACACGTGAAAGTTTCGAACGTAACCTGCTCAAAATTTATCAAAATAAAATACCCATTGTAATGTCTTCACTTCCCGAAGGCAACGTGGCCGTGTTAGGTGCCAGCGCATTGATATGGAAAGAACTTAACCAGGCATAACAATTGGCTTGCCACAAAGGCACAACAACACAAAGGTTTTCCCGATATTCAGTCGTGGTTGTACCGCAGCCGGAATATAGTAGCAGGCGTAATCTACAAAAATGCCAGCGCGAGGTATAATCCTGTGCCAACATGAAAACTTCATGTTAGTGGAACCTGCCTGTAGTCAGGTGGGTTTGTAATTACCTACGTGAGGGTTTTGCTGTTCTGTTCGGAGATGATGGGTTTTGTTGGATAGAGAAAAATCAATAAAGTTGGCAAAGATCAGAAACATATAACAAAGGTTGGTTGTTGTAATATAAATCACTTTTGTTAAATGTTATTGCCATGACAAATAAAACCACACAACTTTTAGGTGACCAGGCCGAGTATTACTTGGGTCACGTTTGTAAAACGATTGATAAATCGCTTATCCATGCGCCTTCACCATCGTTGATAGACCAAATTTGGGCATCATCAGATAGAAACATTCCGGTATTGTGCAGTTTGCAGCAATTGCTAGGGCATGGAAGACTTGCCGGTACGGGCTATCTTTCCATCTTGCCGGTTGATCAAGGAATTGAACATACAGCAGGTGCTTCGTTTGCACCCAACCCACTTTATTTTGATCCAGAAAATATTGTGAAATTGGCAATGGAGGGTGGATGTAATGCTGTAGCATCTACGTTTGGCGTATTGGGCTCAGTAGCTCGTAAATATGCCCACAAAATGCCATTTATTGCTAAAATCAACCACAATGAGTTACTTTCATATCCCAACAGCTATGATCAAGTGATGTTCGGATCGGTAAAGGAAGCTTGGAATTTGGGAGCCATTGCTGTTGGCGCCACTATTTATTTTGGCTCGGAAGAAAGCCGGCGTCAGTTAATCGAGGTGTCTGAAGCTTTCGAGTATGCACACGAATTAGGTATGGTAACCATTCTCTGGTGTTATCTTCGTAATAGCGCCTTCAAAAAAGACGGAGTCGATTATCATGCAGCAGCTGATCTCACAGGGCAAGCCAATCATTTAGGTGTGACCATCCAAGCCGATATTGTCAAGCAAAAATTACCCGTCAACAATGGCGGGTTCACAGCCATCAATTTTGCTAAAACCAATCAAAAGATGTATACCGAACTTTGTTCCGACCATCCGGTGGATCTTTGTCGTTATCAGGTAGCAAATGGCTACATGGGGCGTGTAGGACTTATCAATTCGGGAGGTGAATCAAAAGGATCATCAGATTTAAAAGAAGCTGTTATCACGGCTGTAGTGAACAAAAGAGCCGGAGGAATGGGGCTAATCAGCGGACGTAAAGCATTCCAAAAGCCTATGAATGAAGGAGTGGAATTGCTGCATGCGATTCAGGACGTATATTTGGATAAATCGGTGACCATCGCATAATCTATGATGCGTCAATTCCCATATATTCTTTCAATAAGTATCCGATGCCGAAACTGATAAGCACGACTGTAAAGCTGATCACCAACATTTCGATGAAACGTGTTTTGAATTTTTCACCTTTTACTATTGAATAGTAAAAATTGAATACCGCGATTACCATAATCGCTATGATAAGCGTAAGTATCATAGCGATGAGTGGATGATGTATTAATATGAACGGCATGATTAGTAAGATAACTGTTATGATGTAAGATATACCGGTATAAATAGAGGCTCTTAAGGCAATTTTAGTTCCTTTTTCGGCTTTTACAGAAAGATATTCGGAAGCAGCCATCGACATGGCTGCGGCTATTCCGGTAATACTTCCCATTAAAGCAATCAGTATCGAGTTCTGTAAAGCCAATGTAAAGCCTGCCAATGAACCGGTTAACTCCACTAATGCATCATTCATTCCCAGCACAATAGCGCTTATGAAACCAAGTGTTTTTCCTTCAATCATAGCGATCAACTTGTTTTCATGCTCTTCTTCCTGATCTGCAATGTGGGCAATTTCCGGATAAAGCGCATCATATTGACGATACCGGCCAATGGCTTTTTCTTCCCGAAGCTCTAAAAGTTTGACACCGAAGGTAAGACCAAACAAGCGGGATATGATGATGTAGTACCATATCCTGAACCAACCTGTATTTGTACGAGGTGTCGTTTCGGTATATTTTTCCAGAATGCGAAAATGTTCGGCTTCTTCGTCGGCAATATCTTTTAATATTTTTTTATTAGAAAGGTTTTTCTCATAACCGGATAATTTCATGAGTACATGAAAACCTATCATTTCTTCCTTCTGGTACTTAATTAGATTTGCCCGTACGTTTGCTTCCATGACGCGGTCGTTTTAGTTCATATGTAACAAAGATACTTAATATTAGTTTAATAATATGCGAACTGTGAAAAAACAAAAACGCCGATGCTTTTTTTGACACCGGCATTAAGTCCATAATATGGGCACTCAAGACTATTCGAGTTCCACTAACACAAATCCTTTGGGAAACTTATCGCCAACTTTTGCATAGATTTCTTTTACCTTACCGGCAGTCAAAGTTTGTACATTATTCACCATTTTCATTGCCTCGAATTTCACCACAGTTTGTCCTTCCTTTACTTGTTCTCCTTTTTTTACCAACACATGGGTAACAGTTCCGGGCAGGAATGCGGTAATTTTACGATTATCGGGCGGTGACCAAGGTTTGCGGTTTTTATACTTTTCCGTTAATTCGGTTTTGTAAGGCGTTTCGTCAACCAAAAGAGTCTCAACCGGTTTATTTTTTGCTGTCATTATTTTGTTTTTTGCGTTATACGGTATCACAGACGATGCTTTCTTATTTTGCTTCATCCATGTTCTACCATATATCCATGATTCAAATTAAAATGGAGGAATACCATGTTTTTTACGTGGGATATGCTGGTCTTTGTTGACAGAGACACTAAGCGCATGCATCAATAGCTGTCTTGTTTCCAGGGGCTCAATCACAGAATCAATATAACCTTTGGAAGCAGCCACATATGGATTGGCAAACTTTTCCCTGTATTCATCCACTTTTTGCCGGCGCATCTTTTCAGGATCTTCAGCAGCTTGGATATCCTTGCGGAAAATGATATTGGCAGCGCCTTCAGGGCCCATCACAGCTATTTCTGCGGCCGGCCATGCAAACACATAGTCAGCACGAAGATGACGTGAATTCATTGCAATGTATCCCCCTCCGTAAGCTTTACGCAGAATTACCGAAATTTTCGGAACGGTAGCTTCGCTGTATGCGTATAGGATTTTGGCTCCATGGCGAATTACCCCGGCATGTTCCTGGTCAATGCCAGGCAAATAACCAGGCAGATCGACAAACGTTATCAACGGGATATTAAAAGCGTCGCAATAACGGATAAATCGAGCTATTTTGTCGGATGAGTCCACATCCAGCACACCAGCCAAACATAGCGGTTGATTAGCAACAAACCCGATTGTTTCGCCATTAATACGGCCGAAACCAATTACGGCATTGGCTGCCCACATTTCTTGGACTTCGAAAAAATCCGAATCATCAACTACAGCACGGATGACGTCACGAACGTCATAAGGTTGCTTGGGATCAGATGGTACAATTTTATCGATTTTATATTTAGACTTTGGATCTTTCGGTTTTTGGCGCGGCGATTTTTCCGAGTTATTCCATGGAATAAAACTGAGTAACTTTTTGATTTGTTCGAAACATTCGGCTTCGCTGTTGGCAAAGAAATGTGCGTTTCCTGTTATTTCGCTGTGCACGCGGGCACCGCCAAGGTCTTCCATTGAAATCTCCTCGCCAATCACTGTCTTAATGACCTCGGGTCCAGTAATAAACATCTTGGAAATTTTGTCTACTACGAAAACAAAGTCTGTTAGTGCAGGGGAGTATACAGCACCTCCGGCACAAGGACCAAGGATAACGGAAAGTTGTGGAATAACGCCCGAATTGATGGTATTACGGAAAAAAATGTCGCCATATCCGGCAAGCGAATTTACGCCTTCCTGAATACGTGCTCCACCCGAATCGTTAATACCAATCAACGGCATCCGCATTTTTAATGCATGATCCATGATTTTGGTGATTTTACGGGCATGCATGGATCCCAATGAACCGCCGGCAACAGTGAAATCTTGTGCATAGATGCTGATGGGACGATCATTAACGGTTCCTGTACCGGTTATTACGCCATCACCATGTAGTGTTACTTTATCCATGTCGAAATCTCGAGCATCGTGTTGTACGAACATATCGTATTCCTGGAATGAACCTTCGTCGACGATAGAACGTACCCTGTCACGGGCTGTCATTTTGCCCATGGCAAGTTGTTTTTCGATGGCTTTATCGCCACCACCCTTCGCAATCTGCTCTCTTCTTTGCTTGAGCTCTTCAATTTTTTTATTCAACGCCATAGCGTATTTTGATTTGGTTAAAAGTTAATGATAAAAGAGGCTGCAACGTTACGAAATCTATTTGATATGGAAAATACGATATTTGTAAAATATATATTATTTAAATACAATATATTAAATGTAATTAATTGTAGTATTTCTTTAAGTATAACATTTTGCTGAAATGGCACAACACAGCATGATTATTCCTTACTTCGGTCAATCATGTCAGTAATCATCATTACATATTGAGGATTCCGATAATCATATCGACTTTATATATTATAAAAATGCTTACAAAAACGAACATACCATACCGCATAGTATGGTAAATTAATGAATAATAGCTATTATCCACATGGCCAAAAATAACTTAAATAAAATATTGTCAGCTGCTTAAATGTCGCGATTTTAATGTTTATCTTAAATAATTTAATGTAAACATTAATTCCATTTTTGTTAACGATACAGATCGTCAATCCCAGAAGCCGACAAATTGAGTTTATATTGGCTGCCTGATGATGTTTGCAACACACAGATTCTTTTTTTATGTTCTAATTTATACACATAACTTTTGTTGACCAAATGGCTTTTACCTGCGCGTATAATGGGCGTTCCAGCCAACTTTTGCTCGATTTCGCCTAATCGTTCGAAAACGATTTCTTCTTTACCGGTGGTTAAAAGCATATTGCAGTAATTACCGTCTGCTGTTACGTATAATATATCAGCAGCCTTGAGTACTAATGTTGAATGAAGGGTGTGAAAACTGTATGTTTTATGATCAGTAACCGGAAGATGGTTGTGTTGTTCGTTCATTTTGTCCCGTATCTTTTTGATGGCTTGCGACAAATCGATCAAATCGATGGGTTTGAGTAAGTAATCTACCGCAGCATATTTAATGGCTTTCAACAGGTATTCGGGAGTATCGTAAGCCGTGGTAAAAATAATGTAAGGTAGCGTGGTGGCGTCTTTTAATTGTTCTAACAGCCACATGGCATCTTTTTCCTTGAGTTGTATATCCAAGAAGAGTACATCGGGACGATGCAACAAGATGGCTTTCATTGCGCTGTCGGCATCTTCGCATTGGGTAATTACCTCCACATCAGGATGATATTCAGCCAGTTTTTGCACCAGGGACAGACGCGGAAATAATTCATCTTCAACTACGATAGCTTTCATAAACAGGCGTTAAATTTCAGGTTCCAAAAGTACTTCATTTTGAATGCATCGCTGTCAATTAATTATATATAAAACCTTTCGGCACTTCTATTTCCACACGGGTACCACAAGCATGAGCATGTTGATCGGTGAGGTCGATGAAACGCTGTACTATCTTTACGTCGTTGGTTTGATTATACAGAGTGAGCTGTTGCGACAAGATGGCAAGGCCTTGTCCTGTTCCTTTGGTTTGTAACCGTTCAGCTTCAGCGCGGCCAATACCATCATCTTCTATGGCTATCAGTACCTCATCAGCCATTAACGGATCGGCCATGATATGGAGATGTCCTTTGTCTTTCTTGGCACGCAGGCCATGTTTAAGGGCATTCTCGCAATGGGTATGCAAGATCATGTTGGGTAGCATAATTTCTGTATCTACACCTGGAGCCACTTCGATGCTGAAATCGAAATGTTCGCCATAACGCATTTTTTCCAGCCCGAGATACAATTCTATGTAGCGAATTTCCTGCGCTAACGAACGTGCCGAACGATCGACATCGCGCAAGGTAAGATTGGTGAACGATGCGTACATGGCTAAATAGTGATTGGCTTCTTCTTTGGAAAAATTCATGATATAGTACTCGATTCCCGCCAAAACATTGGCATTGAAATGTGGTATGGAACGTAGCCGGACAGATTGTATTTGCAAGTTATTGAGTTGTTTTTGCCGTTCGAGGCTACGTATTTGCTCGGCGTTCTTTTTGCTGACATAGCGGTAAACCAGCCAACCAGCCATGAATATCGCTAAGGCAATACATACAGTATAGAACCACCAGGTTTGCCAGAAAGCGGGAAGGATAACGAACGACTGATTGATGATGGCCGTTTCGGTGGTGGGTGTGCCGGCATTGGCTTTGAGCTGGAATTCGTAATGCCCGGGTGGCAGGTTGTTAAAAGTAACTTCGCGTTCGGCCACAGGTGGTGACCATTCATCCTGGAATCCTTTTAAACGGTATTGATAACGGACGTTTTCCACTGCTGAATATTTCAACCCGATAAACGAAAACCGTACATTTTTATGTTGATGATTCAGTTTGATATTGATTTGTTCCGTCCCTTTTTCCCATGTTACATTGTTTTTTGAAGTTTCATATGCAAGTATATGAAGGGTAGGAGGAGTGTTTTTGCGGATCAGTTTGTCAGGGTTAAAGGTAATGAGGAACTCATTTGTCGCCATCCAAATCATTCCGCTGTTGTCCATATATAAACTATTGGTCATTGGTTCAAGACCAGTCATGCCATTATGATGGTCAAAACAAAGAGATTGGAATTTGCCCGAATCAAAATAGGTTTGTATGTCCATCAAATAAACGCCATGTAGTGTAGCAACGAGTAAGTGTGTATTGTTGATGGCCTGAATACCTTGTATAAAATTGTTGACAAAACGGTACGTGGTAATGATGCTGTCATGTTGTAATAAATTAAGCCGGTTTTCACTTGCAGACCATACGCGTCCTTGAAAATCCAGACATAACGAAAGCGTTGGGGTTGAATTTGCGTTGTTTATTAATCGTATAGAATCGCCAACAATGGTTAGTCCTTTAGCCCCAGCCACTATCCATTGTCCATGAGCATCGACGATTAAATCGTGGAAATCTTCTTGTCGCAAATCATTTTCAGCATATGATGCAAGTAATGTCCCATTTTTGTCGCAACGATATATTTCATTTGATTTTAATGCCAGGATCTGTTCATTTTTGTACGAAACCACTTTGCAATATTCTTCGTCAAGTGGAAGGTCTGCCCACCAAAAACGGTGGTTGTCAGAAATTAATACTCCGTTATCGCGGGGAAAATACATTAACCCGTTGGCAGCGAGTGACCCAAATATAAAAGCGCGGTTTTGATGATCTTTTTTCGGATAGGTAACTTTGGTTACGTCATTCCCTGAAACGCGGTACATATTTCCAAAATATGAACCCATTAAATAATTTTCATTGTCTGTTTCCAACACAGATTTGACTACATCATTTTTGAAATGGTAGTTCTTGAAATCAAAGTGGAAATAATTGTACAACCCATCATGCGACGCGACCCATAAGTTTTCTTCTTTGTCGCACAAAATATCCCAAAATTTGGTCAGTTGACTATCTACCAGTTTTTCTACTTTATCATGATGAAACTTATATACAGATACAAAATCTTTAATCATCATGCTTCCATCTTTCATTTCGATGGCATGTATCAATCCGGACAATTGAATGGAAACAATTTTGTGATACGAATTGCCTGTTATCCTGTAAATTCCATCATTTGCGAAAGCCAATAGCCCCAGAGAACTGTGCTTTAGAAATGAACCTGCATGTAAACCCCGCAGTAATTCCGTTTTATGGGTTCGCATATCGAATATATATACCATATGTTCATCGGACGGAAGATAGAATTTACCGTTTTGTATGTCCATAAACGGTTTGTTGTCACCTATCTGGCACAATTCAGGGATGCACAATAGCTCCCGGATAGAATCATTTTCTGTTCGAACGAGGTATTTACGGGTTGCGTCGTGATTTTCGAATATCAGGTACCCTGAAGGTAATATGCGACTATTGAACGTATTCAAGTATAAACTATCGGGGACAAGTTTTACTTTTCGCATCGAATCGTTTGGATGGACAATAAATACATCCTGATAGGTATATGCTTTAACATCGCCGTTAGGAAATGATTCAAAATGAAGAATATTAACAGCCGTTTCAGAGAGGAAAGGAGTAAAAACAAAACCGTCGAACCGTGCGAATCCTTTATACGTTCCAATCCATATAAAATCCCTGTAATCCTGATGCAGTGTTTCGAGTAACATGTTGGGCAATCCGTCTTGCGTGGTATACCGCCGATAACTATATTCTGTTCTCATGTAATCATTAGCCCATAGCATGTTACAGCATAACAACATTGCCCAAAAGCATACCCATCTCGAGTCACATTCAATCAACTTATTATTTTGGTTTAAAGGATTCATGATGCAACAGTTTAATTGATACACGCTATTTTTTGCTTCATCATATGACCTATAATATAGGATGGCTGTTCAAAGATAAAAAATATCCATGAGATAACACATCGTGAACATCATCAGATATTTTCCCGGTGATTATTTCTTTTTATAAGTGATATTATACACCGTTACTTGGTTGGTATACGATTGTTCGGGTTCGCCGAATTCATTATACGATTCGCTTTCCCGCACAATTGCCGGATAATCGTTGGCATCGTATGTGTATGTATATTCCTGCAACATGTCGAAATATTTGTCGTTCATTTCTACCCAATACGCATTGTTTGCATAATTAAATGTGAACGGGGTGGTTGTATAATCGGCAAATGACACAAGAAACCATCTTGGCATATTGACTCCGCTAAAAATTCCTTGGTGATTATCAGATTGCACAACGGTTGTATTATATGAATTTCCAATGGTCCGGTAATTACCTTTGCTATCGTATATAATATTGGTGGTCAGTTTTCCAGCGCCAAAAACATCTTCTATCTTTTCTGCACTGCCTTTGTCATTGAGATAATAAATGGCGACATCGGTGGAATATTCCGAAGATGTGGTTGCCGTTACTACTTTGTTCAGGTATGAGTACCTGACGGTATTGTCTAATGTAACCCTATCTTGGTAAAGTTGGTTGTGCAGGTACAGTCTTTTTCCGGTAACTTTGACTCCCGATTCGTCGTATTCCATTGAAGTGACGTAATTCAACTTATCGCCATAATACAATTGAACCGACTGTAGACGATAATCGCTGGTATAGGTATACACATAACGGGCTAAGGTGTTATCTTCTGTCCGGTAAAAAATTTCCGTGGG
>JAVBMZ010000040.1:0-17479 GCA_031551935.1 Bacteroidales bacterium | reverse complement strand
TACAGCGATGCAGGTGATTAAACCGGATTCGCCCATAAATTGGCGGATTAGTGCAAATCGTTTACTTCCTAACGCTTTGCGAACACCTACCTCCAGTGAACGTTTTTCGGAACGAGCCGTGGCAAGGTTCATGAAATTGATGCAGGCAATCAATAAAATCACCAATCCGATGGAAAAAAACATCCGTACGGTACGAATATATCCACCTCCCGTAGGCTTACCATCGACAAATTCTCCATATAACCTTGTCTTAGACAACGGATAAATGAATAATTCGTTGTTTTCGGTCCTATCTGTTTTTTCAGATACCAAGGTCTTCAGTTTTTGGTTGACTGCATCGACCTCAGACGAAGGATGTAATTCTACATACATTCGCATCCAATTACTGCCCCAATCTCCTTCGGGAACCCACTTTTTATCATAATAATCCTTTTCCATGATGCGGAAAGGAATCAGCCACTCGAACTTAAACGTAATGTTCTTACTTAAATTTTGAAATACACCAGTAACCTGGTACACCCTTTTGTTTTCATCTTGAAGCGACTTGCCAATAGGATTTTCATTTTTAAAGATTTTTTGAGCCATTTTTTCGCTGATGACAATCGGAAAAGCCGGGTCAAAAGCCACTTGTGCATTTCCCTCGAGAAAAGTCATCCCAATCATATTAAAAATGGTAGCATCTGCATAATTTCCACGTTCTGCAAAAGACACATCTCCTTCTTCCAACGCAAATGTCAGGGTTTCGCCCCATCCATATCGTGTATTACACTTGATTTCAGGATAATGTTCATCCAGCTCCTGATACAATGGACCCGGCGCAACAAAAGGGGTAAACACTCTATCGGCATAATGTTGGTTTTGGGCTACCTGGTAGATATTTTTCAACTTAGGAATATCTTGATTAAAATTCCATATATTCTCTACCCAAAGAAAAATCAATGCGGCTGCAGTAATCCCGACAGACAAACCGAGAATATTCAGTATACTGTATGTTTTATTCCGAAAAATAATCCTGAAAGATTGTTGGAAGTTCATGCGATTCAGATATTAACGCAGTTATTTAATCAGTTTTGAGTGCATTTACCGGGTTAGCACGCGCCACTCTGAAGGTTTGTAAACTAATGGTTAGCAACGTGATCAACAAGGCAAGAATGCCGGCCAACACAAAAATCCACCAGCGTACGGGCACATGGTAAGCAAAACCTTCGAGCCACCGGTTAGCCGCATACCAGGCAACTGGAGTTGCAATAAAGAGTGCAATGACCACCAGTTTAAGAAAACCACCCGACAAGAGAGCAAGGACATTAACCATACTCGCTCCCAACACTTTGCGGATACCAATTTCTTTGGTACGTTGTTTGGTAGTAAATACTGCCAAGCCAAATAGCCCCATACACGATATGAAAATAGCCATGAGCATCGAAGCGGTAACCACTTTTGACATTTTACGTTCTTTCTCGTAAAACGAAGCAAGGGTATCGTCATAAAAACTATAGTTAAATCGCTCGTCGGGATAAACTTCTTTCCACGCTTTCTCCAAATCGGAGATGATCTGTTTGGTATCTTGCATGTTTTTCCCAGTAGTAGCTAATTTAACCGACATGACCCGGCCTGCTTGCTTGGTTGTGCTGATGCATATCGGAGTAATGGGTTTATCCAATGCCTGCAAATGAAAATCGGCCACCACCCCTACTATGGGCGCTTGTCGCTGATCAAAAGGCACTTCTTCACCCTCCGGCATACGATCCCATTGACCGCTCTTGATCATGTGTCCTATGGCATCCTGCGGATGGGCAAAACCAAGTTCACGGGCGCAAGTTTCATTGATGACGAACTCCATCATATAAGCGCTGGGGTGTAACTGCCGGCCTGCAACCAGCTTGAAATCATAAAGCGACATAAAATTTTCATCACAAAATTCCATGGAACTCTGTATTTCATGCAACTCGCCATTCACCATATATTTAATTCTCGTACCCGAATGTCCTATGGCAGTTGGCGTCTCCGTATGAATGCTCACCGCCTTCACATAAGGATATTGCTTTATTTTTTCGGCCAGCACTTCGTTGTTTCCCCTGAGCCTGATAGTGACAATGGCATCTTTATCAAAACCCAAATCTTTATTCATCATATAATGGATTTGATCACCCACAACCAGGGCACCAATGATAAAAAATAACGAAATGGTAAACTGGAAAATAATCAACGTTTTACGCAACACATTTCCCGAACTGCCGCGATGTGTCACGGCGCCTTTGGTACTCTCAACAGGTGAATATGCCGATAGAACCCTGGCAGGGTACCATCCGGCAAGAAAGGTAGTACAAACCACCACAACCAACAAAAACAACCAGGTGAAGGGCTGATCCCATCCTATGGATACTCCTTGAGGTATGAACGAATGTAACATTCGAAGCAAGGGCCAGGCCACCAGCAAAGCCAACATTACGGCAAATAACGTGGTGAGCAACGTCTCGCCCATAAATTGTGCGATCAGGTTTGAGCGACGACCACCCAATACTTTGCGCACCCCAATCTCCTTGCTACGTTGCATCGATTGTGCTGTGGATAGGTTGATGAAATTAAAAGCAGCAATCAGCAATATAAACACAGCAATTGCCATGAGTCCGTAAAGAGTAGGTAAATGTACCGAGCGTATATATACATCGCTCAACTTGGTATTGAAATGGATGTCGTTCAAAGGTTGTAACACCATTTTTATCTTCATATCAGGCGATTTACGAACATATTTATCCACCCATACAGGAAACTGATCTTCAACAGCCTGAAGTGAAACACCTTGCGTCAATTTGACATAGACCTGCGCCGAAGAGGTCCACAGACCCCAAGCATCCATTTCTATCACGTTACTCAGGCTACTACTGGGAATAGTTGCTGCCGAGATAAAATCGGTAAAAATAAAATCGGTATTTTGCGTCCAGTCCTTGACAATACCGGCCACTGTTACGTGTAGATCCTTACCGTAAATCACCTCTTGCCCCAACATATCATCGTAGGGCATATCCCCAAAATATTTGCGGGCCTTGCTTTCTGCAAGCACCACCTTGTAAGGATCAGCCATGACCGAAGGACTACCAGCCAACCAATCGTACTGAAAAATGTCAAAATAAGAAGGATCGGTAATAATCTCGTCGAGAGCGTCTATCCCCATGCGCGGTGCTTCAAACTGCTTGTCCTCACCATCCCGTGGGATGGTGACTTTGAAAGGAAAAATATAAAATTCCGTCGCAGCTTCCAAACCTGTAATTTCATCCCTGACCGAAGTAATCATCGGGTTAAGCATTCCAGAACCCAGCATGGTTTTACCCATAAGCTCTTTCTCCGAAAGTAACCGGTAAATTCGTTCCTTGCCGGGATGAAATGTATCAAAACTAAGCTCGTGCCTGGTGACCAGGAAGATCATCAAGCAGGAAACAATACCCAATGAAAGTCCCAATACATTAATTACTGAAGAAACTTTGTTTCTGGCCATGTACCGCCATGCTGTTTTAAAATAATTGATCAACATAATACAAATTTGATTAAATGATGATTTTTCTATTCCGTTTTAATACTCTTTACTGGATTAGCTGCTGCTGCCTTAATAGCCTTCCAACCAACTGTCAACAAAGTTAAAACTATGGTTATCAACCCTGCAACGGCAAACATCCACCAACTGATACTGATGTGATAGGCATAATCCTGCAACATCTTGTCCAGCCAATAATAAGTCAATGGGAAAGCAATAAACATAGCAATGCACACCAGGATAAGGAATTCTTTCGAGAGCAATCCTACAATACCAGATACACTGGCGCCAAGTACTTTACGAATACCGATTTCCTTAGTTTTAGTTTCTGCGGTATAGGTTACTAACCCAAATAGGCCAAGACAAGATATCATAATGGCAATAAACGCAAAGATATACAGCAACTTGCCTAATCTGATATCCGTTTGGTATAAGCGCTCGAAATTGTCGTCGAGAAATGAGTAGCTAAAATGCTGATCCGGACAGTATTCTTTCCATAATTTTTCAATGGATGCCAATGTACTTTTTGTCCCTTGAGTAGTTGTTTTAACATAAAAAAAGTTCTGGTAATTTTTGGTACAAAATAAAACCAAAGGTGAAACGGGTTGATTCAGACTTTCAAAATTGAAATCTTTGAAGATTCCAGAAACGGTATAGGTCTTATTGCCTTGATGGATGATTTGATGCAAAGGATCTTGCAATTGCATTTCCCGCACGGCCGTTTCATTCAAAAGACAGTATTCTTCGTTGGCAGTTTCAGGAGGCATTTGTCCTTCAAGTAATTGAATATTCATGAGTGGTAAAAAATCGAAATCGACAGTTCCGATGCTAAATTTAAGTGACTTTTCTTTGCCTTGCCATGAAATTCCATAGTCAAAATTATAACCGAGCATCTTATCGAGGCTTGCTGTGGCCATTCCAGCTATATCCGGATTTTTTTGTAATTCACCCCGTACTGCATCCATGTGCTTATTCATACCCCATGCCGCAAAACAAATGATATTTTCCTTATCATATCCCAAATCTTTTTTCCGGATGAAGTTCATTTGTAAGGTAATGACCAGCGTGGATACAATCAGGGCCACTGAACATACAAACTGAAGGACGACCAACATTCTCCGAAAAGAACTATGCGCGTTTTTATTTTTCGCATATTTCGATGCATCAAATGACGCAAGGTAAAACGAGGGGTAAATCCCTGCAAGACCCAATACACAGATGATAGCGATTCCGTATATGATGAGAACATGGAGGGAAAAGAGGTGAAATTCCATGTTTTTTTCCGAAATTTGATTGTAGGCGGGCATTAACAGATACATTAAAACAGTAGCCAAAACGATTGCTATCAACAGCATGACACAAGTTTCCAACATGGACTGCCCGACAATATTTTTCCATTTGGCGCCCAAAAATTTGCGGACTCCCATTTCTTTAGCTCGTTTTCCTGTACGCGCTGTGACCAAATTCACATAGTTGATACAGGCAATCACCAGGATAAGACCAGCAATAATAGCGAATAGACGCACTTTTACCATTCCACCAGGACTTCCATCTGCATTGTACAAGTGTTGTGCGGTAATCTGCTGTAAGGGAAATTTTATTGGCGGCGGTTCAGTGGATCCGAAAAGACTTGCATAAGGCATCATCCCGCGAATTACCATATCTTTCAATTTTTCTTCTACCTGCTGTAGGTTACTTCCCGGATAAAGATCGAGGTATGTAAGATAATTGAATCTTACCAAATCCTCATCAGGTCCTTTAAAATTGAAAGGCTCCTGAGGCACATATGTCTGCTTCATCAAGCCGAAAGGGACAAGATAGTCATACCGAAGGGAGGAGTTTTCAGGCATATCTTTCATGATTCCTGTAACGTAGAAATACTCATCACCCCAACCGGTTTTGATTGCTTTTCCCATAGGATGTTCGTCCCCAAATATTGATCTGGCTGTTGATTCGGAAAGAATAATGGAAAAATCACCGGTAAACGGTTTTTGAGCATCTCCTTCTAATAAAGGAAAAGAGAACATGCTGAAAAAACTACTATCTACCGCGGCGCTCCGGGTCTTGTTGTTATCATTGAGCACCCGTTGTCCATTATAATTGAAATAGCTAAATGAAAACCATTTATAAATGCGACAAGCTTCCTTTATTTCAGGCATTTCTGCTTTTGCGTAAACAGATAACGCGGCTGGAGCATCATTGAAGAAATTCTCGCCGTTGATGGAAGCATTTACCAGATAAATATTTTCTTTATTGCTGTGAAAACGGTCATAGCTCCATTCGTCATACACCCACAAGATAATCAGAATACAAGTTACCAGGCTCACTGTTAAACCGGTAATATTAATCACCGAATACAAGCCGTTACGGCGAAGATTACGAAATGCGATTTTAAGATGATACATATTGATTCGATTATTCCGTTTTAATGCTTTTCACCGGATTGGCTCGCGCTACTTTGAAGGTTTGCAGGCTAATGGTTACCAATGTGATCAACAGGGCAAGGATACCGGCCAACACAAAAATCCACCAGCGTACAGGCACATGATAAGCAAAGCCTTCGAGCCACCGGTTAGCTGCATACCAGGCAACAGGAGTTGCAATAAAAAGCGCAATCACCACCAGTTTGAGAAAACCGCCCGACAAGAGAACAAGGATATTGCTTATACTTGCCCCTAACACTTTACGGATACCAATTTCTTTGGTGCGTTGTTTGGTGGTGAATACTGCCAGACCGAACAGTCCCATACACGAGATAAAAATAGCCATGAGCATCGAAGCGGTAACCACTTTTGATGTCTTACGTTCTTTATCGTAAAACGATGCAAGAGTATCATCGTAAAAACTGTATTCCAGCTGTTCGCTGGGATTAACCTCTTTCCAGGTTTTTTCCAGATCAGAGACGATTTGTTTGACATCTTTCATGTTTTTGCCGGTAGTGGCTAATTTAACCGACATAAGACGACCTGCCTGTTTGGTAGCACTGATGCACATCGGAGTAATCGGTTCATATAACGATTTCAGATGGAAGTCTGCCACCACGCCTACTATGGGCGCTTGTCGCTGATCAAAAGGCACTTCTTCACCTTCCGGCATGCGATCCCATTGAAAACTCTTGATCATGTGTCCTATGGCATCCTGCGGATGAGCAAAACCAAGCTCGCGGGCGCAAGTTTCATTGATGACGAACTCCGTCATATAAACGCTGGGGTGTAACTGCCGACCTGCAACCAGCTTGAAGCCATAAAGCGACATAAAATTTTCATCGCAAAATTCCAGAGAAGTCATTACTTCATGTAACTCTCCATTCACATTGCAAATAATTTTCGTTCCAGGATGCCCTTGTGAAGTTGGTGTCTCCGTGTGAATGCTCATCGTTTCCACATAAGGGTATTGCTTGATTTTTTCAGCCAATACTTCGTTATTTCCTCTAAGCCTGATAGTGACAAGGGCATCTTTATCAAAACCTAAGTCCTTGTTCATCATATAATGCGTCTGATCACCCACTATAAGGGTGCCAATGATAAAGAATAACGAAATGGAAAACTGAAAAATAATCAATGATTTACGCAACACATTTCCCGAACTGCCGCGGTGCGTCGCGGCGCCTTTGGTACTCTCGACAGGTGAATATGCTGATAAAACCCTTGCAGGGTACCATCCGGCAAGAAAGGTGGTACAAGCCACCACAGCCAACAAAAACAACCAGGTAAAAGGTTTATCCCAACCCATGGATATGCCTTGGGGGATAAACGAATGTAATACCCGGAGCAAAGGCCAGGCCACCAACAAAGCCAACACTACGGCAAATAACGTGGTAAGCAACGTTTCGCCCATAAATTGTGCAATTAGGTTTGAGCGGCGGCTACCCAATACTTTACGTATCCCGATTTCCTTGCTACGTTGCATCGACTGGGCTGTGGAAAGATTGATGAAATTAAAAGCAGCAATCAACAAAATGAATACAGCAATAGCTATTAACCCATACAGAGTAGGCAAATATACCTGACGCGAGTATGCATCGCTCAAATGAGTATTGTAATGAAGGTCTCCCAAGGGTTGTAACACCATTTTTATCTTCATATCAGGCGATTTGCGAACATATTTCTCTACCCATGCCGGAAATTGATCTTCAATGACCTGGGCTGAAATGCCTTGCGCCAATTTGATATAGACCTGTGTCGAAGAATTCCACATACCCCAACCATTCATATCTATTTCTTTAGCTAAAATGCTGTTGGGAATAGTAGCTGCCGATATAAAATCAGTAAAAATAAAATCGGTATTTTGCGGCAAGTCCTTGACAATACCGGCTACTGTTACATGTAGTCCCTTACCGTAAATCACTTCTTGTCCCAACATATCTCCATAGGACATATTACCAAAATATTTGCGCGCCTTGCTTTCTGTAAGCACCACTTTGTAAGGATCGGCCATGACCGAAGGACTACCGGCTAACCAATCGTACTGAAAAATGTCAAAATAGGGAGGATCGGTAACAATAATGTCAGGACGATCTATTCTCATCCGTGGTGCTTCAAACTGTTTATCCTCACCGTTCTGGGGGATGACCACCCTGGCATAATAATTGTAAAATTCCGTCGCAGATTCCAAACCAGTAATTTCATCCCTGACCGAAGCAATCATCGGATCAATCATTCCGGTAAATACGCGTTTTTTATCCATAAAATCGCTTTCCGAAAGTAACCGGTAAATCCGCTCCTTGCCGGGATGGAATGTGTCGAAACTAAGTTCGTGCCTGGTGACCAGAAAGATCATCAAACAGGAAACAATACCTAACGAAAGTCCTAATACATTGATCACTGAGGAAACTTTGTTCCTGGTCATGTACCGCCACGCTGTTTTAAAATAATTGACCAACATAATGCAAGTTTGATTAAATGATGATTTCTCTATTCCGCCTTAATACTTTTCACAGGATTGGCTGTTGCCGCACGCAATGATTGAAAACCAACAGTACATAGTGCTATCAAGATGACCAAAAGACCGGCAACAATAAATATCAGCCAGCTTTCCTGTATGCGGTATTCATATTTATCCAGCCAACGATGTGTTGCATACCACGCAACAGGCATCCCTACCACAAGCGCTATACCAATCAATACAAGAAAATTACGGATCAACATCTCGGAAAGGTTAAAAACACTTGCCCCCAACACTTTGCGAATGCCGATTTCCTTGGTACGCTGTTCGGCCGAGAATGCAGAAAGTCCAAAAAGCCCCAAACATGAAATCAATATGGCCAATGCCGAAAAGATACCAGCCAACGTTCCTTCAACTTGTTCGGCACGAAACATCCGGTCAAACTCTTCATCCATAAAAGTGTACGTAAATGGAAAATCTCCGGCAAATTTTCCGACAGTACTTTCCACATTCGTGATTGCTTCACGCATATTACTTCCGGCCTTCATACGGACATAAAGCATGTTTGCTGCCAGTGGCTGACAAAAAATGATGACCGGTTCCTGGGCTGTTTTATAAATATCATTGAAAACAAAATTATCGATAATCCCCACTATTTCCCAGCGGCCTCCTCTTTCGATCACATTGCCGACATGACCAGCTTCTCCCATTAATTCAGCTAAATAACGGTTGATCATGATGCGATTCTGATCTGCTTCATTGCCTTGTTCGAAATCACGCCCTTCCAACAATGTGAGACCTGTAGCAGCAACCAATCCGGGACAAACGTACATTCGCGAAAGCATCGGATTTAAGTCGTCCGGCTTGCCTTGCCATCGGTAATCCGATCCGCTGCTGTTGATATTTAGTAATGAATTATGACTTAATGCTGTATGTTCCACATAGCCGGTATTGTGTAATTCCTGCGACATAGCCGAAAAACTATTGATCATCTCACGGTTGGCTTCTATCATCATCACCTGCTCCTTGTCATATCCAAGCGGACGGTTCCGGATGTGCTGTATTTGTAAATAAATCACACTGGTAGCGGCAATCAACACAAAAGCAACGAGAAACTGAAAAACAACCAATCCCTGGCGTAGTCGTGCGACACCCCCTCCGGGTTTTTGTTTCATTTTGGCTAATGCATTGATCGGGTTAAATGCCGAAAGATAAAAAGATGGATAACTCCCCGACAACAATGTGCAAAGAGCCACCACACCCAACAGGCCTAATAAATGTACCGGTTTAAGTAATTGTATGGTAAGGGATTTATCTACCAATTGGTTGAAAAAGGGCAAAGTAATCCAAACCAACAAGAGCGCGCACAACAAAGATATAACGGCAAGATAACCAGACTCTCTCATAAATTGGGCAACAAGCGCCAAGCGTTTGGCTCCGAATGTCTTGCGAACTCCCACCTCAAGCGCTCGTTTTCCTGCCCTGGCGGTAGCCAGATTCATAAAATTGATACAGGCGATCACCAGAATAATACAGGCAATACCCGTAAACAGTCGAATAGTGTTAATATATCCATCGCCAGTAGGTTTTCCATCAACAAATTCGCCATATAAATGCATTCGGCTGAGCGGATATATAAATGGTTGGGTTGATACCTGATTGGTTTTTTCAGTAACAAAAGCAACCATAGCCTCAGCTACGGTATTTGGGTCGGCGGATGGTTCCAGCTCAATGTAACACCTCTGCCAGTTCGAAAACCAATGATTCCTGTAGTTATCAGATGAAACTTTCAAAAGATCATCCATGGGCCTTAACCAATCGAAACGGAATGAACTATTACGGGGAAGCGACTTGAAAACAGCGCTTACATGGCATATCTCCTTATTATCCACTTGGATGGCTTGCCCTACCGGATCGTCCATACCAAAAATTTTCTGTGCCATTGCTTCGCTAATAGCCACCGAACCGGATGATTCAAAAACGGTTCGCACATCGCCCCGCACCAATTCCATGTCCAACATCGAAAAAAGGGTAGAATCGGAATACCATCCGTCTTCCTTTATCCCTCTGGCTCCATCAACGGCAAAAACAGACTGCTGTTCTGCTATTCTCGCCAGACGTTTTATACCGGGAAAATCTGAAGAAAAAGCAACTGCTACCGGATTGGAAACACGGAAATAAGTAAAAGTGTTGTCGCCAGGCTTTTCTGTATGTCCATGTATGTAAAGACGAGCAGATTTGGGGAACATACGGTCGTAATTGACCTCGTCTTCTACCCATAACAATATCAAAAAAGCAGCAGCGATACCAACAGACAATCCAAAAATATTCAGGATATTATATCCCTTTTTACGAAACAGGGTACGAAAGGTGATTTTGAAATGGTCATTCATAGAAGGTTGATTTTAATGTATACCATGCCATGTAACACAAAACACACACCAAAATAGTAACAATCTGTATTTGAGCAAGATTCAAAATATCATCTATGAAAAAGTGTTCGGATTTGATACACTTAATGTCCGGTTGCGAACATCAAATGAACCATGGCAAAAGTGCATGAATCTTGGAAGTATGAAGAATATTTTTCAAAAAAAATCATTTTGTAGAATGTTTTGTGTTAAAATCACAAAAAATAGGTTAGATTTGTGGATAACTGTTACAAACAGGAAAAAATATTTTTACATGAACCACTAAAATACAACACAATGGACAACAGACATGCACAAGCGATTCCTAACAATGTGATCAACCAAGTAATCCAGCAGTTGCTGGAAGCAAAAAAGTTGCTTGAAGCTTATGGCACGACACTCACCGTCAAGCAACGCAAGTCGCTCCCGAAAATGAGCGACAAAACCATTGCTTTTGGCGAAAAATCATTACAACATGGTATCAACCATCCGGAATTTCTGCCGGGTCATATCAGCCTCGAAGATTGGAAAATCGATATGGCTGATGTGAATAGTCTCAAACCGGTGGATGTGGTACTCAAAGACCTCTGCCAGATGGTGAGCGACACACAAATGGCAGCAGGTAATGAAGCCAGCCATGCTGCACGCGCTTATTATAATAGTGTGAAACGAGCTGCTGCCGACGGGGTAGCAGGCGCACAACCTATTTACAACGATTTGAAACCCGCATTTCAAAACAGAGCAAACAAAACCAAAACCACTGACCTGAAATAAAATTAAGTCCTATTTCAGGATTATTACCACATTGTTTATTGACCGGCGTGCTTTTCCAAAAGGTAAGCACGCTTTCTTTTTTGTAATGCACGCATTGCTTTTTTCTATGCGAGCATACTTATTTGCTATACTCACTTACCTTTCTACTATGCATGCATACTTATTTGCTATGCTCACTTACCTTTTTACTATGCATTCATTGCTTTTTTCTATGCGAGCATCATACTCCACTTTTTTAAGATCGTAAGATGGTAAGACATGTACGACCGTAAGATTTGATGACGCCGCTTTTCTCACGGTCTTACCATCTTACGTGTCTTACATGGTTTCTTTATTCGCTCTTAATCGCCTTTGCCGGATTAGCTGTTGCCGCTTTGATAGCTTTCCAACTAACAGTTAACAAAGTCAGTGTTAAGGTAATGATTGCCACCAAAGCAAACATCCACCAACTAATGTTGATACGGTAAGCATAATCTTGCAACATCTTATCCAGCCAATAATACGCCAGCGGGAATGCGATGAGCATGGCAATACCCACCAGGATGAGAAACTCCTTCGAAAGCATCTTCACGATACCTGTTACACTGGCACCAAGCACTTTGCGGATACCGATTTCGCGGGTTTTGGCTTCAGCGGTATAGGTAACCAAACCGAAGAGGCCAAGGCAGGAGATCAGGATGGCGATAAGGGCAAATGCAGAGAACAACTTGCCGGTACGGATATCCGCCTGATATACCCGGCCAAACTCTTCGTCAAGAAACCGATATTCGAAAGGATAACCGTCGTTATAACGGTTCCAGATGTTCTCCATCGTGGCAAGAGCTTCGGCTGTTCTTCCCGGCGCTGTTTTCACATAAAGGTAATCAAGGTTTTCCAACAAGTAAAAAACAGCGGTTGGGCCGATTTCATGATGAAGACTTTGGAAATTGAAATCTTTTACTTCACCAACAATCATTTTTTCGGATGAAAATAATGGAATGGATTTACCGAGAACATCGTCCCAGCCCAGTTGTTCAGCCAGTTTATTATTGACAACAATACCATTAAACTGATTGTCTTCCGAAGTAAATTTATTACCCTTTATGAAAGAAATATCAAAGAAATCCAGAATATTGTAATCGCCCCAAATAGCATATACAATAAACTGTCTTACACCATCCTTACAAAGCCGGTCGCCAGATAAACCCCAACCGGCATTGTTAATCGGCAACTTTGTAGCAGTGATACCCGAGATGGCGCTTTGCTGCAATAATTCATTTTTGACAGTTGAGTAATGGCTTGCTATGTGGTGCATGCGGACATAAAGGATGTTTTCGCTTGTATATCCGGGATTTTTCGTACGCATATAATTCAGTTGAGCGCCAAGTACGGTAGTCATTACAATAAGGCCTGTTGAAAAAACAAACTGGGTTACCACCAATACTTTCCGGAAAAATGATTTTCCCGATACAGATGAGTGGGAATCTATCAATCCGGCAGGCTTAAATGACGACAACATCACGGCCGGATATACAGCTGCTAGTAATATGACTGAAATAAATAGTGCCAGGTATAACAGCCAAATCGAAGAAGATAGGATGTCAAACCGGAGTTGCTTACCGATCAATTCGTTGTAAAAAGGCAGTAACAGAAAAATTAGCACCGTTGCAAGCATCATTGCCAACACAAATATAATGCACGATTCCTGCATCATTTGCATGAACAGCCCTATTTTCCCCGAACCAAGGATTTTACGGAGTCCGGCTTCTTTAGTTCGTTTTACAATACGTGCAGTAACGAGATTCACGTAATTGATAGCAGCTATCAACAGCAAAACAAGGGCTGCAATGGAAAACAAACGCACATTCTTCATACCAGTGGGTGTTCCATCGGATTGGTATAAGTGCATGGTAGTAACTGGGAGCATCGAAAATTGCAACCAACCATCTGGGTTATAGGCTTCATCTGGCGATGTTTCGGCCCAAACAACACGATTGATTTTGTCATTCAAAGCATGTATATCAATGTCCTCAGCAACCATTGCATAGGTGGTAAAATACCAATTACTCCAGTCTGTTTCTCTGGTACCAGTATCTGGATTGACTTCAGGTAAAAACGAAAACGGCAGAATCGCTTTGTATTGTATAGATGAGTTTTGGGGCATATCGGCAATAACGGCTGTTACGTGTAATGTACCATATGTATCTGACTTGACCAATTTACCGACAGCTTCCTCATTTTTAAAAATATGCCGGGCTGCACTTTCTGTCAGTACAAGCGAATGTTTGTCCTTGAATGGCTTCTGGGGATTACCCTGGATGATTTCAAAACTAAAAACAGAAAAAAAAGAAGAATCAACCAAACAAGCTTCTGGAATGGTTAGTTTTTCATCATTGTAAGATAGTACCCCCAAATCAAAACGGTTGTATATGCGACACACATACTGCACTTCCGGAATTTTTTGCGCTACAAGTGGGGCAAGAGATTTAGGTGAACTATTATCGATTTGATAAATCCGGTCGGCATTCCTGAAAACCCGGTTAAAGCTCAATTCGTCACGTACCCACAGGAATATGAGAATACAGACGGCTAAACTCACTGCTAACCCACTGATATTAATAGCCGAATACAGGCTTTCACGACGAAGATTGCGGATGGCTATTTTAAGATGGTAAAACATCATTATTGAAAACTGAAAAGTATGAAATATGAAGGTTTTGAATGATTAATGATTCTTTCATTCCGCTTTGATCGCTTTTGCCGGATTGGCTGTTGCCGCTTTGATGGCCTGAAAACTTACTGTGAGCAATGTCAATACAACCGTAATCAAAGCCGCTGCCGCAAATATCCACCATGAAAGTGAAATGCGATAAGCAAAACTTTCTAAATATTTGCTACCTATCCACCATGCTATGGGAACAGCAATAACAAGGGAAAGTATCAATAGCCGTAGGTAATTATTGGTGAACAAGCTGATGATGCTGCTGATACTTGCTCCCAACACTTTGCGGATACCGATTTCCTTAGTACGTTGTTCAGCCATAAATGCTGTCAACCCGAATACCCCCATACAGGCTACCAGAATAGCCAATATGGAAAAACTCAATACAATCCGGTTAGTTTGCCGGTCTTCATCGTAAGCCTTTTGCTGCAACAAATAGGGAAACTGAACTTCGAATAAATTGTTCGGAAAATGTTTTTTGAAAATCGCTTCGTAAGAAGCAAGTTGCTGTGATATGTTTCCATCCTTCACTTTCAGCAACAGGTATTGAAAGCCATTATACGGCGCATTGTATATTCCATAAGGACCAATAGGTTCATGCAAACTTTTGAAATTAAAATCTTCGACCACTCCACAGACATATATGTTTGCGTTGCCAAAACCGGCAGGTATTCTTTTCCCGATAATTTCTTCCGGCGTTGTTTCCAGGTATTCCACCGCCTCACGGTTCACGATAATATGGATAATGGAATCGCCTTTTTTCCATTCCGGAAATGTGGTACCTACTATCAATTTTAAATGAAGTACGTCGACGATATCAGGAGTTGCCTCGTTTGTCGGAAAAATGATACTATTGGCCGAAGGTGTTCCGTTTTTCCTGGACTCATTCATGTCCGCCATCGTTTTAAACAATATATTCCCATTACCGGGGCTGAATGGGAATGCCTGAGAAAAAGCTGCGAACAATACCGATTCCTGGGCAGTGTAATCATTTTTCAAAGCATCAAATCCTGAGTTATCCTTGAGATTATCCATAGGAATACCGAATACATTATGTGCGTCGTAACCAATGTCTCTATGGGTCATATAATTCACCTGAACACGGATGACCATTACCCAAGCGATCAAGATCACTGCAACCGAAAATTGGACAATATTCAAACCTTTCCGTACGATAGCATGGCTGTTGCCTTTGGAAAAGGCCGCCTGACGGATGACTGTCAACGGGGCAAAGCCCGACAGGTACAACGCAGGGTAAGAAGCGGCAACAAAAGTGGTTACAATATAGATAGACAACACGCCCAATAAAAACGATGGGGTGAGAATGATTCCAGGGTGAATGTCTTGTTCTACTATGCTGTTGAAAACAGGCAACAGAAAATACGCTAATACAAAAGCCAGCACAAAGGAAAGGAATGTAAGCATCCCTGTTTCGGAATACAACCGCAGGATGATGCTTTTCCGTTTTGCACCAAGCGTCTTGCTGATACCTATCTCTTTGGAGCGTTTCTGTGCCCGGGCCGTCGACAGGTTCATGTAGTTGATGCACGCTACCAGCAAAATAATAGCCGCCAGTAACGAAAACGTCTTCACCCTCCCGATATCCCCGGGTTCACTGGTATATGAATTGTACAGAATGTCTTTTGAATATAAATGAATCCTGTCTAACGGTTGCAATTTTATTTGAAAGAAAGAGTTTCCGTCATTTTTGTCGATCGCTTGCTGCATCCTGTTTTCCACATCAAGCACATTGGCGCCGGGAACCAACAGGCAATAAAATTCAAACGGAAGGTTATGCCCTTGGGGCATGTAATGTCCAATCATTTGATAGTCGCCAAAAGAAGAATTGGCTGGAAGGTCTTTGTAAACAGCGCTTACTTCCATCTGCTGACGATTGTCGAGCATGATGGTTTCGCCAAGCGGGTTTTTATCACCGAAAAAAACCTTAGCCTTCGACTCGGAAATGGCTACCGTATTGGGCCGCGAAAAAACCGTTTCCACCGATCCATATACGAAAGGGGTATTGAACAAACGAAAGAAATCTTCGTCGGCCCAGCAAAATTTATCAACTTTAAAAAGTACTTCACCAACTTTCACAATAGTCTGTGTCAAACAAATTCTCACGGCAGTCTCTACTTCGGGAACTTCTTCTTTCACTGCAGGAGTCAAAGCATTGGCCCCAATAGCTATCGTTTTTCCTGCCATCACTTGTGTCAGGTAGGAATTGGCCCTGTAAATACGCTCATGATTACGAAAGGATTTATCAAACGAATATTCGTTGAAAATGAAGGTGCAAATAATTAATACAACGGTTAGCCCTACAGACAAACCGGCAATATTGATTAAGGAGAATATACCATCGCGACGAAGACTACGCCAGGCAATTTTCAAGTAATAAAGAAAGTTGTTCATAGGTTATTTTTTATTGATTATATCGTATTTCATCTGTTTATATTTTTATTTTTTAAGGTCAGATGGAATGTCCATGGATAATCATTACGGTTAGCGCACGTTAGTGCATGGACATTTCATTGGTGATAATTTGCTTATTGACTGATATTTGTCTTATTCTTCCATCGGTGGAACGGGTAGATTTTATTCTGTTTTGATACTTTTCACAGGCTTGGCTGTTGTGACACAGGTTACAGATGACAAAGTGACAAGATGGTAAGAACGTAAGATGCGTAAAATGGTAAGACATGTAAAATCTTTTATCTTACGGTTTTACATGTCTTACGGTCTCCTTACTCCGCTTTAATGGTTTTTACAGGATCGGTCGTTGCCGCTTTCACTGCCTGGAAACTTACTGTAAACAGCGCTATACCAATAGTCAACAATGCTACGAGTCCAAACAACCACCAGGGCATATCCGTACGATAAGCATAGCCGGCCAACCATTTATTCATGGCCCACCATGCAATGGGCATAGCAATCAACAACGATATAGATACCAATATTAAAAATTCACGGGACAATAAAGAGGTAATATTGATGATCGATGCGCCCAACACCTTACGTACGCCGATCTCTTTGCGGCGACTTTCTGCCATATATACCGACAAGCCAAACAGTCCAAGACAGGAGATAAAAACAGCCAATCCGGCAAACCATGTAGCCAATGTACCTGTACGTTGTTCTTCGGCAAACTTTTTGGCATATCTATCGTCTACAAATTGGTAT
>JAVBMZ010000115.1:0-18232 GCA_031551935.1 Bacteroidales bacterium | reverse complement strand
AGTACTTGCCGTATTGTTGTTAACAACAACATTATTCGACGTTAAAGTACTGCCTGTAAGAATACCACCACCTGTAGCTAATGAGGTATTTTTGTACACAGTTACATTTCTCAGAATAATTGTAGTAACAGCGCAAATACCACCGCCACCATTAGCGGAATTACTATTATTATTTGGAGCGACTGATGAATTATTGTTTGTTACAGTAACATTCTCCAAAATTGCTTCATCTGCAGCAAATATGCCCCCACCTCCACCAAAAGCAAGACCAGTACCAACATAAATTCCTGTTCCTATCACCGTTCCTGCTACGGAATTATTTTTAATTACTACATTTTTCAACACTAGCGTTTTTCCGGCATATATACCACCGCCACCGCCACGAGCCCTAGAAACACTCGAGTAGTAGGGTTTTGCTGTATTATTGCTTATAATGCCGGTTGTCAAGTTTCCAAGATCAATATCCACAGCGGTATACATACCACCACCGCTACCCGAAACCGTGATTGCACCCAAGCCCGCTCCATTGCCATCCAACTCCAATGAGGTTAACTCTGTGGCTATAAAAGTGCCGGTTGTAGACTTGTAAATACCGCCGCCATCACCGGTAGCGCCATTGCCATTGCAAATCAATGCTCCTTTTAAAGTAAAGCCATTGGCTGCATAAATACCTCCACCATGATATGCTCCCGTTGTCGCATATCCTGAACCTGTCCATCCGGCTTTGTTGCCTGAAATAGTATTGTTACCACTGAGGGTTAACGGACCTGACGCATAAATGCCGCCGCCGTTACCGGATGCTGTATTCCCGGTTACGGAACTGTTGGCTAATTCCACTCCTACTCCGGTTGTGGTGTGGATGCCGCCGCCGGTGCTTCCTGACTGATTACCAGTGATTGTCCAGCCATCGGCACTGAATGTGATGCCGCTGTGTATTCCGCCTCCGGTGCCGGTAACTGCTTTGTTGCCGGTTATTTCTACCACTGCTCCTGTTGTTGTGAAGGCGCCGATATTTTTCCATATGGCTCCACCTTGGGTTTGGGCTATGTTATCTTTGAATACAAGGTTTCTATTCAGGGTGAGCGCTGCGCTGGCATATACGCCGCCACCGCTCGTTCCCGCATTATTACCGGAGATGGTTGTTTCCTCGAGGGTAAGGGCAACCTCAGCACAAATACCTCCACCAACTCTGGTTGCAGTATTTTCTTCAACAAGAGAATTGATTAACATACAGGAAACAGCCTCACCAGTCACAAATATGCCACCACCAGCACCGGTTCCACCATAGCTGGTATTTCCGGTGGTTGCTGTATTTTTTCTGACTATGATATTGTTAAACTGACATTTGACACTCTTTGCTATATAAATACCACCGCCACAGCCATCGCCATTGGTACTGCCGGGCGCTATCACTACATTTTTTTCTACAATGAGGTTGGAAAGTTCGCCGGTTGTGTTGCTAACAGCACAAAAAATTCCGGCGCCGTCATTATTAAGTCCTGTACCATCTCCGTAACCGTCCGAAATATAAAAACCGGATAATGTGGCTCCTGAATTGTTGTAGATTACGACACGGTAACTGTTGTCGGTGGCTAAACCGGTTGTACCGATGTCGCCACTCAAACGGGTAACATTATTTATATAATCGGTATTGCCGGGTACTGTACCTGTTGCACTGGCTGGAAAACCGCCGTATAATTCCACCGCCACTTTTAGTTCGAATGAGGCAGTACGGTCGGTTGTAATAGTCGGATAATACGTTCCGGCAGCTACATAAATTTTGGTGCCGGCCACCGCTGTATTTTTTAAATAATCGCCCAACAATGTTCCGTCATACGCATCGTCCCAGGAGGAACCATCGCCGTTGCCCGAAGGGCTGGTTTTTACAAATAAGGTAGTTTGGGCATGGATAAAATTCATCCCTCCCAAGCACAAAAGGATGCTAAAAATGAGAAAATGTTTTACGGACATTCTGTGACAGATAACATACTGGTTATAACATGTCATAAAAGTAAGAGCGAATCTTATTTTTAAAGTACGCAATTAAATGTTTCTTACAAAAACACCCACAGGTAGTGATATAACCTCTTATAGGCAACATTTCTTATTGATTAAGTGGGACAAAGAATATGTAATTGCATACTTTGTTCCAATTGAATGGTAAATTATACGTTTGGTAGAGAAAAATGTTTCAAAAAATTGTAATGAGAAATGTAGTATATAACCGTCTATTTAGGCAAAATACCTAACAAATTTTAATGTGTATATTAAAATAATTAAGATGCACATTAAAATATTTAATGTGCATCTTAAAATAATTCATTAATTTGCTATTATTCAATTACTTGTTCCAATATCTGGTTTCAGAACGACACCTTTCATGTGCCTTCCGTCGATGAGTACTTGTAGCGGGCCAGTAAAACGAATATGACGGATATATTTATCCTCATATATAGCAGGTTGGGCATCAAGGAAAGCATTGTCGAATGTACCTCCGTCACGGGTGAAAGGATTAATGGTGAAATAGCCAATGCGGAACGAAGTAAGGTTCTGGAAAAAATGTGTTCCTTGGCTGGAGTCGACCCGGTAATTGTGTAAGCCCGATTCTACAATCAACCGTGCTTCCGATATCTGCTGCCACTTAACCGGAATGCCCAGCCAGGGATCGCTGGATCCCCAGCGCCCCGGTCCGCAAAGGATATAATTGCATTTTTCAGCCATCATGGCAGTATTCATTTTTTCTACACTCAATGCGATGTCCGGATTATTGATCGGATTGAATCCTTCGGTTTTGACATAGACCATATCATAGATATAGTTGATCTCACCATTCCCCAAAGCCCAATCCGAGCGAATCAAAATGTCTGAATCAGAAATGTGTTCTACATCAATATTGCTCCATTGTTCACTAACGATAGGACGTATTTGAAGAAAATCGAATGTTCTCGGATTTCCGGCTGGAACATCCAAATTGACAGCAAATTCTATTTCAACGGGTGTATTCAATTCGCGCTGTCCTATTCTCAATAATTCATTTAGAATTTCGGCAAGCGGAAAAATTTTGTGATTGAGGACTTTTGAAAAAGTGATGATTCGTTTTCCATCATGCATGATGCCATCACGAATGATCCCGCTCTCATCATCATATGTAGATGCCACGAAACGCATTGTATTGTCTTTTTCTGCTGCAGAAATAGGTAGCTTGACAATATTGGAACATTCATCGACATCCGGCATGAAATCTTCGCAAGACAAATCGAGTGCATAAAAATACTTTTGCGTTTCGTTCAATGCCATCCTAATGGTAGACAACTGTAAAACCCTTTCGGGATATTGCGGCGAAAACCGGATCCCAGCTCCACCTTCTACTACATATTTACCTAATCCAAGGGCAATGTTGGCAACACCATCTTCCGTTGTTTCGGGTGCAATAGGGTAGAAATTTACCGAACGCGCCACTCCCGAGATGGTGGGATAAAAATAATTTCCATAACGTGTCCCACAAATTTCCTGTAACACTACCGACATTTTTTCCTCATCAATGATGTTGGATGTAGCCGCAATATACGATTTACTACTGCGATAAAATACCGAAGCGTAGATTGCTTTAATAGCCCGGACAATATTCATTACCGTCACAGAAGGGTCAGCAGCATTGGGCAACATGTAAGTAGCATAAATTCCTGCAAATGGCTGATAGTGAGAATCCTCAAGCTTGCTTGATGATCGAGCGGCGATGGGGGTTTTTACCAACGAAGCAAAAGTGATCAAATCCTCCTTCACACTTTCAGGCAATTTTGCCGCTAAAAAAGCTTGTAGTATTTCCTTGTCAGAAGCATCAGAAAGCGCTACCGAATAGAGATTATTGTTTTCGATGAATTCTTCGAAAATATCTGCACCAATAACCACTGTCCGTGGGATATCGATGACAATTCCGGGATATTTATTGTATATTTTCTCTTTTTTGATGACCGTATCAATAAACGCCAATCCCCTCGCCTTCCCGCCTATTGCACCATAACTTATCCGGGCAAAGGACATGTATTCGTTAAAATTATCTTTGTTGAATTGTGTGATGATACCGCGCCCTTTGTCCTGCATATAAATTCTCATGGCCTTGTCCATGTATTCACGCGCAGATTGTACATCTTCAAAATCTTCAACATACAGGTTTTTGAAAATACGCGCAATGGAAAATAATCCTCTCGCGTTGAACCATTTGGAGATATGGTCACGGGATATATGATAAATCAACGTATTATCCGGAATTCTCCATAATGTCTCCTGGAGGCTTTTCAGGTCGGTAGCCCGTGCTATCTCTTCATTGGTATCAGGATCCCGAAAAATAAAATCTCCAAAACCAAAATGATCATTAATGTACAAACTGAGTTCGTTAGACAGGTTTTTAGCATATTTATGTATAAAACCCACTTGTAATTCCTCTGCATAGCGTGCATTCTCCATATCCGACGATTGCAACAATATCGGCATATTAGGATTTTCAGAACGTATCAACCGGCAAAGATCGAACCCCGCATTGGTTTTGGTCTCAGGAGCGCCCTCTTTTTTGAAAGTGACATCGGAAATTACGCCTAAAAGATTTTTTTTGTATTTATTGTATAACTCAATTGCTTCATTGTAGGTTGATGCATATAATATTTTAGGACGGCCGCGCGTACGCATCATTTTTTGATGTTCATTCAATGCCTCGCGCATAGACTTTCTCGATTGAGTTAAAATGAGTTTATACAGTAGCGGTAAATAGGACGAAGTATAACGTATGGAATCTTCCACCAACAAAATACATTGTACCCCGACTTCCTCAATGTCGTGTGGAGCATTTATCCTATCCTCTATCAATTTGATGATGGCCACCAGCAATTCGCCATTACCCAGCCAACAGAAAACCGAATCAATGGCGCTCATATCTTCGTGACGTAACCGCAAAGATACTTCACGTGAAAAAGGCGTCAATACCACAATAGGAATGTGCGGATACTTTTCCTTAATTTTTTTGGACATGGTAAACGGGTCAATATCACGGATACTCAACATCGAAATCACCAGGTCAATGCGATCGCTTTCCAAAATATCAAAAGCTTTATCGGACGAATCTGCTTGTACAATATTCGGTGCGTTTCTCAGATTAAGCGACACATACTCATTGAATATCTGTTCATTCACGCGTCCGTCCTCCTCAAGGACAAAAGCATCATAACTACTGCACAATAACAATACTTTACTGATACGTATTTGCATCAGCAGGTCGAATGCTGTCTCACGAAATGTTAAATGTTCAGAGTCTAATATTTGTTTCAACGGACAATGTTATTTGTCGCAAAGGCACCATAACATTGAAACGGCGGCTCTGCTTTTTATTGATAATAGGATATTTCATTACAAAAATAGAATATTTTCGAGCAATTTATCTATATTCTATCGCCAATATTTTAATTATCCATGATATAAGGCATTATATTTGCATTTATATCCAAACATATATTAAAGCGATTTTGGTCTTCAGATGAAGCCTTATTAGATGGGGTCCGATCAAGCGACTTGAACTGAACTCACAAACTTTCCAAAAACCCAAGAAGCTTAGAAATGTGTTTATTATCTATATAACCATCCAATAATCATTATCCTGTAAAAAAACAATCCGACCATGAACCGTTTTATTGCCTTTTCTTTTGCTTTACTTCTAACGACAATTGTCGCTTGGCCGCAAAATAAATTTAATTATACCGCTCAATGGAAAACTATTGACAAATTGCTGCAAGACGGTTTGCCTAAGTCTGCATTAACTGAGATAGAAAAGGTATACCAGGCGTCATTAAAAGATAAGGAATATGGACAACTTATCAAGTCAGTGATGATGCGAATGACTTGTCAGCAAATGACGGAAGAAAAACCACAAGTGTCTATCATTAACCGTTTGAAAAAAGATGTGGAAGAAATTCCTTTTCCAGCTAAGGCAGCCATATATTCGCTCACAGGTGAAACTTTGCTTGGTTATTATCACCAAAATCGTTGGAAAATATATAACCGAACGCCTCTATCGACAGAACAACCAAACGATGATATGGAAACATGGGATGCTTCGCTTCTTATCCATGAGATCATCCATTATTACCAACTTTCGCTCAGCCATGCCGATGAAACGCAGAAAACGCCCATCAGCGCATTTAAAGAAGCACTTGAAGGAGAGACTTCTACACGTTATCTACGTCCTACATTATATGACTTTCTTGCACACCGGGCAATTGATGCGTTTATGCAAAACAATTTGGACATAACGGATTTTGCAGATCCTTTTCCCATTGACCGGTTAGAATATTTTGGAGATGCTGAGACATTTGTCCATTGTCAAATTACCCATAGCGACACCTTGTCTACCAACTACCAATTGATGAAGCTTTTTCAGGAACTTACTTCGTTTCGCTTAGCACAAAATGATATCAATGCATTAACCGATGTGAACCTGAAACGTTTCGAATATGTCAAACAAAACGGTATATACGCCGACTCCAATATGCTTTATGAAGAAGCTATCATCCATCAAATGGAGGCTTGCGAAGGAGAAAAAATATGGGGAAAAGCAGCCTATACGCTAGCATATTATTACATGGAAGAAGGTAATCAGTGGCGAAATACCAAAAATCCCAAACAACGTTACCGTATCGTAGATGCTGTAACATTATGTCACTCTATACGCAAAAAAGCCATATTACAAGAGGATAAAAAATACGCGGAAAATCTAATCGCCAACGCAACAAACACCAGTGTTACGATGCAAATGGAAAAAACCAATCTTCCAGGTATACCGGTGCTTGCATCAGCTTCATATAAAAACTTGGATGTCCTATATATCAACGTATACAAATGCCTCCCTGAAGACATTGAAACCATCAATCGGTATAACACAGAACAGATTCAAGAAGTGAAAAAATTATTGGCCAAATTGCCCAGAAAAGCTTCACAACAAATAAAGGTACCGGAACAAAAGGATTATCAAACCCACAGCGTAGACATCAAAATCGATTCATTACCTATAGGAACGTATTTACTGGTGGTAACAGACAAACCTAATCCTGTAAAGGATAAAATGAAGATCTTTTCATATAATTCGACACAAATGACCAACATCAAACTTTTGCAACGAAAAACGAATGAAAAGCAGACGGAAGGATATGTGTTACATGCTCTGTCCGGAAAACCTCTGCAAGGAGTAAAAGTGGATGTATTGCGAAAAGAATACAGCCGGCAAGAAAACAGGTATGTAGAAAAGCTCATCCAAGCACTAAACACCGACAGTTACGGAATGATTGATGTTGTTGATGATCAAAATTACAACAACCTGCTTCGGGTAATATATGGCGACGATATATTGGTAGAAAATATATCCTATCGATATGATGGGTATCCGAGAGAAAAACAGAATCCTCGTACCGTGTTATTCACTGACAGGGCTATCTATCGTCCAGGACAAACAGTGTATTTCAAAGGTTTGGTATATGACAGTAATGATGACGGAGGCAATCACGTAGTTTCCAAATCTAAAGGAAGTGTCAGATTGCAGGACGTCAACAGGAAAGAAATAGCGCGACAGGATTTTATGACCAATGAATATGGCTCATTCAGTGGCGTTTTCACCATTCCGCAAGGGCTATTGAACGGACAAATGCAAATTGTAACCGATAACGGTTCGGTATACTTTCAAGTAGAAGAATACAAACGTCCGACCTTCGAAGTAAAAATGCTACCCGTAACAGACAGTTACCGTTTGGGCGAAATGGTAACATTAACGGGAGAAGCTAAAGCGCTGGCTGGATATGCTGTAGACGAAGCAATGGTGCAATATCGTGTAATACGCCGTACCGAACACTGGATGTTTAAACGCTGGTATATTTATCCTCCTGTATACAATGAGCAGCGACAAATTGCTTCTGGGAAAATACAAACGGATGATAAAGGTCAATTCACAGTTACATTTAAAGCAGAAAATGCAGACATCAAAGACGATAATTTGATATACATTTATGAACTTACGGCTGACATCACGGCCCTAAATGGAGAAACACAAAGTACATCTCAAGCAATAAGACTCAGCAAAAATCCTATATTGATCAAAACCGGTATTCCGGAAAAAATAACAGCCAGTATCACAGACAGCCTAAAATATGATTTTTCCACCACCAATCTCGACGGAATACCCACCCCGGCAAATGTACAAATAGAGCTGTTTGCACTCAAAAGTCCTACACATATTCTTCGTGACCGTCCGGGACAGTGGAACACACCAGATACGGTCGCTATGAACCGTGAAGAATTTGAAGCATATTTTCCGCATGATACATATGCCGAAGAGGATAATCCTATGGCATATCCTAAGGGACGCCGAATGACTTCATGGAATCTCAATACCCAAAAGGAATCCAACATAGACCTCAGTTCCTTGAAAGATGCGGCAACAGGTTGGTATCTTATTCAAATGAAAGCAACCTCCGGACAATACGTCGCCACAGATTCGATGTATATAAGTTTCCGTCAACCAAACGACCCCATCACCCATATGGATGAATGGATCACCACCGTTAAAAATACCGGAGAACCTGGAGAAATGGCTGTTTTTAGGATTGCCGGAGGAAATGATTCATCACTTATCCGATATGATGTGCTTTTCAAGGATAAAGTGGTGGAACGCAAATGGTTGAAAGTCGGCCGTATACCGGAGGAATTGGGTTTCCCAATAGCAGAAACATACCGTGGGGGTTTTGCCGTGTCCTTTGCCATGGTACAGGATAACCGGACATACACTTATCTGCAGGAGATCCGGGTACCTTATACCAATAAACAGTTAGATATCACCTTCACTACGTTTCGTGGACAACTATTGCCGGGAGAAAAAGAAAAGTGGACATTGACTGTAAAAGGAAAACAAGGGGAACAAGCATCTGCTGAAATGGTAGCCACATTGTATGATGCATCGTTAGATGCTTTTACGCCGCATCATTGGATTGACCAGTCATTTTTTTATCCGATGCGATCGTACCAAAAATTCGCATGGAATGATAAATATATGTGGGAATATCTTGCGTATGCCCGTGAGTTAATAAGACCGGATTTTTTCACAACATATTATTCCATGTCATATGATCAGCTGAACATGACTGCTGGAAGACAAGGTAATATGCGGTCAAGATACACGATGTCGAAAGCAGCCGTGAACACAGGTGCTGTTGAACTTGAGGTTGTCATGGAAGACAATATGGTTTTGGCTGAATCAGCTGTTCAAAAAGCGCCACCTCCATCTCCAACTATTGCTGGGGAAAATAGTAAGGACGAGGAGACTGGTGAAAAAACATCTCTTACTACGATCCCTCTTCGCACCAATTTTAATGAAACCGCTTTCTTTTACCCCGAACTGCGTACCAACGAAAAGGGGGAAATCTTAGTGGAGTTTACCGTCCCCGATGCTCTTACTCGATGGAATACGCTGGGTTTTGCACATACCAAGGATCTTAAAGTAGGCAGTACTACCAATAGTCTTATCACGCAAAAACAGGTGGCCATCAGCGCTAACCTCCCTCGTTTTTTCAGGCAGGGTGACACCTTAATCCTTTCTGCCAAAGTGAATAACCTCACTAAAGACGAGTTAAAAGGAAATGCGTTATTACGCCTGTATGACGCGTTTACGATGCAGCCGGTAGATGCACAAATGTTGAAAACAAAAGGCACACAAGGATTTTCTGTCAAAGCAGGACAAAGTACAGGTGTGCAGTGGAAACTATTTATCCCTGCAGGACTACAAGCCGTTACTTATCGTCTCACCGCACAGGCAGCTAACCACACAGATGGGGAAGAACGAAGCGTTCCGGTACTATCTAACCGTATGCTGGTCACCGAAACGATGCCATTTATGGTACGAGCAGACCAACGTAAAGATTTTCGTTTCGACAAATTGGCTAATTACCAGTCTGGCACATTACAACATCACCGTGTGACACTGGAATACACCTCCAATCCGGCTTGGTATGCAGTGCAGGCTTTACCTTACCTGATGGAGTATCCTTACGAATGTACGGAACAGACTTTCGCCCGTTTTTATGCCAATGCATTGGCAACAGCCGTTGCTAACAGTACGCCACGGATCAAGCAAATTTTTGATCAGTGGCGTTCGCTACCTGATAGTAAGGCTTTGATATCAAATCTTGAAAAAAACCAAGATCTGAAACAAGCGTTACTTGAAGAAACGCCATGGGTAGTACAAGCCAGTAATGATACCGAACGCAAAAAACGTATCGGGTTATTGTTTGACCTCAATCGCATGGCTGGGGAACAACAAAAAGCTTTAGACAAGCTAAAAGCGACACAAAGTGGCAATGGTGGTTTTCCATGGTTTTCAGGACAAGCTGAAGATCGCTTCATCACACAACATATTATATCCGGCTTGGAACACTTGCGCTATCTTCGTGCATTGCCTCCATCGGAAGGGATCGACGAAATGATACAAAAGGCATTGTCATATTGTGATGAGCGCATTGCCGAAGATTATAAAAATACTCTTAAAACATTGTCCATTAGCCAGGATAGAAGGCAACCACACATAGGAACGCTGCAAATACAGTATTTATATATATGTAGTTTTTCCCAGCACCGGCCAACAGGCGACCAAAAAGCCTTTAATTTCTATCTCACCCAAGCCGAAAGATATTGGACACAATTTGGCGTATATGAACAAGCCATGATTGCTTTGGTAATGAATCGTTTTGGAAAATCCGACATCGCACAAAATATCCTTCGTTCGCTCAAGGAACGTGCCCAAATGAATGATGATATGGGAATGTATTGGACAAATAACGTTCGTGGATATTTCTGGTATCAGGCGCCCATAGAAACACAAGCATTACTGATAGAAGCCTTCAACGAAGCTGGAAATGATGTCCGTGCCGTGGGGGAAATGAAAATATGGTTGCTGCGGAACAAACAAACAACTGATTGGAAAACTACGAAAGCCACTACTGAAGCTATATATGCCCTGTTGGCAACTGAAGACGATTTGTTGGGTGAAAATATCCAGCTGCTCGATATACAGATAAACGGTAAACCTTTGAAAAAGGTAGTTAAAGAACCATTACGTCCGGAAGCAGGCACAGGATATGTTATTACGTCCTGGAATGGAAACGAGGTCAATCGAAGCCTGGCTAACCTACGCATCACCAACCCTAATGATAATGTAGCGTGGGGCGCCATGTACTGGCAATATTTCGAAGATTTAGATAAAATTACATCTGCCGAAACGAACCTGCAAATGAATAAGCAACTGTTTATCAAGCGAATCAATGACAGGGGTAAAACGCTGACACCTATCACTAGTAGCGACCGGCCACAAGTGGGAGATATTGTAACTGTCCGTCTCGAATTGCGTGCAGATCGCGATTTTGAATATATACATTTGAAAGATATGCGTGCAGCTGGTTTTGAACCTGTGAATACATTATCGGGATATCGCTATCAAGGTGGTTTGGGATATTATGAAAGCATCAAGGATGCGTCCGTAAACTTCTTCATCAGTTACCTTAATAAAGGAACATATGTATTCGAATATGACTTACGAGTGTCACACGCAGGAGATTTTTCCAACGGAATCACTATTTTCCAATGCATGTACGCACCAGAATTCAATGCCCACAGTGAAGGTATCAGGATAAAAGTAAACAGATAGCCAAACAAAAACAGGGAGGTTCCATTAAATGGAACCTCCCTGTTTCAATATCGATGGTTTAAATTAGCTTACTTTGCAGCTTCAACTGCTGCTGCGGCAGCAGCTCTTGTGGTACGCACTGAAACGATAGGAGCATCTTTATCCAACATTACTTCAAACTTCTTGGCTTCAATTTCGTCTGCACGAACAGCTTTTCCAACACTTAATGCGGTAACATCAATAACTATTTCAGCAGGAATATCTTTGGCCAATCCTTTTACTTGAATTTTTCTCCTTTCCAGTACCAATTTACCACCTTCGCGGACACCTACCGAGGAGCCTACCAACTTGACGGGAATATCCACAGTTACTGGCTTTTTATCCGAAATTTCATAAAAATCGGCATGCAACAATTTGTCTGTCACAGGGTGGAACTGCATATCTTTGATAATAGCGTCGTGTTTTTTCCCCTCAATATCAAGATTTACGATATAAACCATAGGCGTATAAATCAATCCGCGAACATCGCTTTCGGTAACAAAGAAATTGACGTTTTCTTTTCCTCCGTATAAAACACACGGAATAGCTTCCTGTGCCCTGATCGTTTTTGATGATTTCTTTCCTATTTCCTTACGTAAAGAGGCTTTTAATGCGATTGATTCCATTTTCTTATTTTCAATTACTTTTTTTGAGGCCGCAAAGGTAATAAAAATGTTCAGATAAAAAACAAATAATTGATGCGATTTCGTTTTGCCTTTCTAAAAACTTGCTGGATTACACAAATTCTCGTAAATTTGCAGATTGTTTTTGTTGCATGAGATATTCATTAAAAAAATAACATAATGAGTTTTATCAATTCTGTTTTATCCTCGCTGTTCGGCAATAAGGCTGACAGGGACATGAAAGAAATCAGTCCGTACGTAGATAAGGTTAAAGCCGAATACGACAGGATCGTAAGATTTAGCAATGATCAGCTTCGGGAAGAAACAATATTGCTGAAAAAGAAAATACAGGATACGATACAGGAAGATGAAGCCGAAATCGCCCAACTGAAGGAAAAAGCAGAAGCCCCGGATACGTCCGTAGATGATGTGGAGAAGCTATATAAGGAAATTGATAATCTTGAAAAAGATGTCATCAAAACTATTGAGGACACACTCAATGAGATATTGCCTACTACTTTTGCAATCATGAAGGAAACTGCGCGTCGTTTCAAGGAAAATGAACAGGTAGAAGTTACTGCTAATGATTTTGACCGTGCTTTGGCTATAAAAAAGAATAATGTACGGATTGAAGGAGATAAAGCCATATATCTCAACCGATGGATGGCCGGCGGCAATGAAATCATCTGGGATATGGTACATTATGATGTACAGTTGATTGGTGGCGTGGCATTGCATCAGGGAAAAATAGCCGAAATGGCAACAGGTGAAGGTAAAACGTTGGTAGCAACGCTCCCTGTATTTCTTAATGCTTTAGCAGGGCGCGGCGTGCATGTAGTGACGGTAAATGATTATTTGTCCAAACGTGACTCCGAATGGATGGGGCCATTATATGAATTTCATGGCCTTTCGGTAGATTGTATCGACAAACACCAACCTAACTCAACCGAACGTCGCAAAGCCTATAATTCCGATATCACATTCGGAACCAATAATGAGTTTGGTTTCGATTATTTGCGTGACAATATGGCCATTACTCCTGAAGATCTGGTACAACGCAAACATCATTATTCGATTGTAGACGAAGTTGATTCCGTATTGATTGACGACGCCCGTACGCCATTGATTATTGCAGGGCCTGTGCCGCGCGGTGATAATCAATTATTTGATGAATATAAGCCACGTGTAGAGCAACTTTTCGGTGAACAACGGAAATTGGTGACCCAAATATTGGCTGAGGCCAAAAATTTAGTCGATAGCGAAGACGCGAAGGCAAAAGACAAAGGAGGATTGTTATTGCTCCGTGCATACAAAGGCCTCCCTAAGAACAAACCCCTCATCAAGCTACTTAGCGAACAAGGTAATAAGCAATTGCTTCAAAAGACTGAGAATCTCTATATGCAGGAAAATAGCAAAAACATGCATATTGCTACCGATGAGTTGTATTTTGTGATCGATGAAAAACACAACAGCATTGAGCTGACTGATAAAGGTATCGAGGTATTGACACGCAAAACAGAAGACCCGAATTTCTTTATCTTGCCCGATATCGGGACAGCTGTTTCCGAGCTCGAAAAACAGGACTTTTCTGCAGAAGCCAAAGTAGCTAAGAAAGACGAATTGTTGCAGGATTATGCCATTAAATCCGAACGTGTACATACCGTCAATCAATTATTGAAAGCTTATACCCTGTTTGAAAAAGACGACGAATATGTAGTGATTGACAACAAAGTGAAAATTGTTGACGAACAGACGGGTCGTATCATGGAAGGACGCCGCTATTCCGATGGGTTACACCAGGCTATCGAGGCAAAGGAAAGCGTAAAAGTGGAAGCTGCCACACAAACGTTTGCCACCATTACCCTCCAGAACTATTTCCGTATGTACCACAAGCTGGCTGGTATGACCGGTACGGCCGAAACGGAAGCCGGCGAGTTATGGAATATCTATAAACTCGACGTAGTGGTCATTCCCACCAATAAACCTGTGGTTCGTAAAGATCATGAGGATTTGGTATACAAAACCAAGCGCGAAAAATACAATGCCGTTATCGACGAAATTGTCAACTTGGTGAATAATGGCCGTCCGGTACTGGTAGGTACTACATCGGTAGAAATATCCGAGTTACTCAGTAAAATGCTCAACCTTCGCAAGATCAAACACAATGTATTGAATGCGAAGCTGCACCAACGCGAAGCTGAGATTGTTGCAGAGGCCGGTAAAACAGGAACGGTAACCATTGCCACCAACATGGCCGGTCGTGGTACCGACATCAAGTTATCGCCTGAAGTGAAAGCGGCTGGTGGTTTGGCTATTGTAGGTACTGAACGCCATGAATCGCGCCGTGTTGACCGGCAGTTGCGCGGACGTGCAGGACGACAAGGAGACCCGGGTAGTTCTCAATTCTTCGTATCACTTGAAGATGATTTGATGCGTCTTTTCGGATCCGATCGTATTGCCGGACTGATGGATAGATTGGGGCTGAAAGAAGGCGAAGTAATTCAGCATTCGATGATTACCAAGTCGATCGAACGCGCACAGCGCAAAGTGGAAGAAAATAACTTCGGTATCCGTAAACGTCTGTTGGAATATGACGATGTAATGAACTCGCAACGCGAGGTCATTTATACCAAGCGTCGCCATGCGCTTTATGGTGAACGTCTGAACATTGACATTGCCAACATGACATTCGATGTGATTGAGAATACTGTCACCAACTTCCATAACGAGCAGGACTACGAAGGTTTAAATATGGAGCTTATCCGCTATTTCTCTATGGAAATGCCGGTGAATGAAGAAGCTTTTCGCAAAAATCCAGTGGACGAAACCATACAAACCGTATATGAGACCGCTCAGCAAGGATACCAACGCAAAACAGAAACCAATGCCCAGCAAGCCCTGCCAATAATCACTGATGTATTCGAAAACCAAGGCGAGCAATATGAAAATATTGTCGTACCGTTTACCGATGGACGTCGTGTATATCAGATAATTACCAATCTTCGTAAAGCATACGAAACACAAGGTCGTGAGCTGATGCGTTCTTTCGAAAAAAGCGCCATATTGGCTACCATTGATGAAGCATGGAAAGAACACTTGCGTGAATTGGACGACCTGCGTCAATCAGTACAGAACGCCAGTTATGAGCAGAAAGATCCATTGCTGATATATAAATTTGAATCGTTTGAGCTATTCAAATCGATGATCGAGAAAGTAAACCGCGATGTGGTGTCCATGTTGATGAAGAGCAGTATTCCTCTACGCGATCCTAACGAAGTACAACGTGCGCAAGCACCGCGTCGCTTGGACATGAGCCGTATGCAAGCACGTAAAAGCGAATTTGCTTCGCGTGCATCCGGACAACAATCGCCGTCGCCTGAAATGCAGGACACAAGGGAACGGCAAGCGCCACAACCTTTTGTTAAAACCGAAAAGAAAGTTGGTCGTAATGATCCTTGCCCCTGTGGAAGCGGGAAGAAATACAAGAATTGTTGCGGACAAAACCAGTAAACAGATCTTCAAAAGATAGATTTTAATGTATATATTAATATTTTTAACGTATACATTAAAAATATTTCCTCAACATTAAATAATTTAACATAAACATTAAGTTGTTTAATGTGCACATTAAGCATTTTGTTGTTCGAATGTGTTTGTCAATCCACACACGAGCAAGTATAAAAATAGTAAAACCCGATAAGCAGTAAAATCATCGTTCCTAAATTAATGACAAATCTGCCTGATAAATTCTTATTCATGTAAATGTTAAATATTGTATTGTTTGGAGCCCCGGGCGCAGGAAAGGGGACACAAGCCGCATTATTAGCCGAAAAGCATCATTTGATACACCTATCAACTGGAGAAATGCTCCGACAGGAAATAGCGGCACATACCGAATTGGGGCAAATTGCCCAACGGCATATCGACAAAGGCGAATTAGTGTCTGATGAATTAGTGGTTGACATGATTCGATCACAAATCGACAAACACCCCAATGCAAAAGGATTTATTTTTGACGGCTTTCCACGTACCATTGCACAAGCCAAAGCGCTTGATCGCTTACTGGAAGAAAAAGAAATGCAAGTCATTGCAATGGTGGCCTTAGATGTTGAAACTGAAGAATTGATCGAACGGTTATTAAAGCGCGGCACAGCATCCGGCCGTGCCGATGATAAGTCCCTCGACATCATCCGGAACCGCATCGATATATATCATCAGCAAACTGAACCGCTTATCGAATATTATCAGGCGCAAAAAAAATACCAACCCATTAACGGTAAAGGGAATATCGAGGATATTTTTTCCAGGTTATCTCAACACGTGCAAACAGTAAAACATTGACGATTCCTGTAATTATCCGGACAAGGGCAATCTTTGTTTTTGAAAAATCGAAAACGGTTTATGGCTGAATCTAATTTTGTCGATTACGTAAAAATATGCTGCCGCTCAGGCAATGGAGGCGCTGGTTCAGCGCATTTTCACCGCGACCGGCTTACCACTAAGGGAGGCCCCGACGGTGGCGACGGAGGACGCGGTGGACATGTCATCGTGAAAGGTAACGGACAGTTATGGACTTTGATCCATCTGAAATATCAACGACATATTTTTGCAGGTGATGGAGAAAATGGTAGCAGCGCGCTGAAAACAGGCGCCGACGGTGAAGATAAAATGATAGAGGTTCCCTTGGGAACTGTTGCACGTGATGCCGAAAGCGGAGAAGTGCTGTTCGAAATAACGCAAGATGGCGAAACACGCATATTGGCAAAGGGCGGACGCGGTGGATTGGGTAATGATCATTTTAAATCGCCAACCAATCAAGCGCCACGTTATGCTCAGCCAGGAGAACCGGGTGAAGAAAGCTGGAAAATTCTCGAACTGAAAATATTGGCTGATGTCGGGTTAGTAGGTTTTCCCAATGCAGGAAAATCGACCCTGCTTTCTGTGATATCAGCTGCAAAACCAGAAATAGCAGATTATCCGTTCACTACTTTGGTTCCAAATCTTGGCATGGTGCCTTATCGGGATAATCGTTCATTCGTCGTTGCCGATATTCCCGGAATCATAGAAGGTGCACATCTGGGGAAAGGTTTGGGAATACGCTTTTTACGTCATATTGAGCGTAATTCAATGTTATTGTTTGTCATTCCGGTCGATAGTAAGAATATCGAAGAAGAATATCTCGTGTTGCTCAACGAACTAAAAGAATATAATCCAGAGTTACTCGATAAAAAACGGTTGGTCGCCATTAGCAAATGCGACATGCTTGACGATGAGTTAATCAACGAAATGAAAGCAGAGTTATCGAATTTACCTCCTTATGTGTTCATTTCTTCAGTTGCTCAAACCGGATTAACAGTATTGAAAGATAAGGTTTGGCAGATGTTGAATGAAAAATGAGAGAAAAACGAAGTCAAAGTCAACTATTAAGGAATCCTTAATAGTTCAATATTTTTGTAAATCAACAAAATAAAAATCCTAATTTTCATACACTTTGACGATGATAAACATCCCCATCAAATGTAGAAGATTGAAAAGTAATCAAAAATATCCCATATGTTTCGCTGGTTATTAGAATTAGATAAGGATGTTTTCCTCTATCTCAACGGGATACATTCCCCGCAATGGGATAGTATCATGTGGTGGATTTCGCGCACCAATTCGTGGATACCGCTCTATATCATACTGCTGATAGTCATCATTTACAAAGAACGCCCGTTTCGTTTTGTTTTTACCTTGCTATTCTTAGCCATAGTGGTGCTTTTAAGCGACCAGATATCAGTACTGATTAAAAATCTGGTAGAACGTCCACGTCCTACACATAATTCGGAAATTGCCGGTTTGGTACATATGGTTAATGGGTACAAAG
>JAVBMZ010000178.1:0-8870 GCA_031551935.1 Bacteroidales bacterium | reverse complement strand
TGCGGCCTGGGAGGTATCTTTGTCGAGGTATTAGAAGATGTTGCGTCTGGATTGGCGCCCCTGAGTTACAATGAAGCCTACTCCATGATACGATCCTTGAAAAGTTATAAAATCATACAAGGATCTCGAGGACAAAAAGGTATTAATGAACACAGGGATGCTGAAATTATTGTACGATTATCTTCTTTAGTCCGTTTTGCAACTGAAATCAAAGAGATGGATCTCAACCCGTTATTGGCTACCGAACATGACATTGTCGTGGTGGATGCTCGTATAAGGATTGAGAAGAATTGAATGATTGTGTGGTTTTTTTTTTAATTTTGTCGCCTCATTGGAAAACCAAATATGTATGAGTGAATCAAATACCCAACCTACAAATTATCAGCCAAATGACGAGATAGATATTTTTGAATTCTGCTCGCGCATATGGTTAGCATTGAAGAATTTGATCATTTGTATCAAAGACTTCGTCGGATCCATTATTATTTTCTTGATCCGCAAATCTTTGTGGATTATCTTTTTTGCTTTGTTTGGCGCTATCTTAGGATATCTGTTGTACGGAATTTCAAAACCTTATTATATGTCCTATTTGGAAGGTAATACAGGTGGCATATACGATGAAACAGAAAAAAAATACAGTGGAGGAGTAGATAATTCTATCGTCATAGATCACATTAATAAATTGAATCAGCTAACAGGAAAAAGCTCATTTTTAGCAAGTTACTTAAATATAACTGAAGATGAGGCCAAAACCATACATAGCATCAAAGCTTATTATGGCATAGATATCAATAAAGACAAAAAGCCTGATTATGTGGATATTAATGAAATTTATAATCCAAAGGATACCAACCAATTTCGAGTACCTTCATTTGTCCAAATAAGGGTCACTGTATATGATGAAGACATCCTTCCGGTCTTGCGAAAAGGCTTATTTTATTATATTAATAATAATGCATATATACAGGAGTTGTTTAAAGTAGATAGACGTCAGAAACGACAATTAATCAAAGAAATAGAATCGGAGATTGCAAAAATTGACAGTCTTCAACGTTATCGATACCGTAAAGAAGTTACTCACGATAAAGGGCAACTAGTCATTATGGGTAATGAACCGGATATTAAATTGTTTTATCCCGATATGCTGAAACTATATGCAAAAAAACAACTATTAGAAAAAAATCTGGAAATTTCTGACGAAATCATTGTTGTTGTCCAGGATTTTACACCTTTAAAACAAGAAGAGAAACCTATTTTACATTATATATTGAGGTATAGTATCATTATGGCTGTGGTAGGGTTGCTTTGTGCTTTATTATGGCAATACCGTAAGAAAATCTGGAAATTAATCAATGAACCTCAATCAAAACAAATAGAAACCACATAAAATAAATACATGGGAAGAGCATTCGAATATCGAAAAGCCCGTAAACTGAAAAGATGGGGCAACATGGCCAAGACTTTTACGAAATTAGGCAAAGATATTACTATTGCCGTAAAGGCGGGAGGCCCCGACCCTGACACCAACCCACGCTTGAGAGTGTTAGTACAAATGAGCCGTGTCGCCAATATGCCTAAGGAAAATGTAGAACGTGCCATCAAAAAGGCGACATCTAAAGATCAGGCAGATTACAAGGAAATCGTATATGAAGGTTATGGGCCATTTGGCATTGCCATCATGGTAGAAACAGCTACAGATAATCCTACACGAACCGTAGCCAATGTTCGTAGCTATTTCAATAAATATAACGGTTCGTTAGGGACATCTGGCTCAGTTGATTTTATGTTCGAACGTAAATGTGTCTTTAAAGTTAAGGAAAAAGACAACATAAACTTGGAAGAATTAGAGCTGGATTTGATCGATTTTGGTGTTGACGAAATCTTCGTTGAAGACGGAGAAATTATCATTTACGCAGAATTTGGCTCTTACGGATCGTTACAAAAATACCTGGAAGACAACGGATTTGAAGTGGTCAGTTGCGAATTTGAACGAATACCTTTTGAAACTAAAGAACTCACCGAAGAACAAACCGAGGAAATAGAAAAGTTATTGGCCAAATTTGACGAAGACGAAGATGTGCAGAATGTTTTTCACAACATCAAAAGCTGATAGCTGTTATTCCTCGTAAAATTGCTGTAATAAGTGGCGATATGCCGAAAAGATTTTCGATTTCGACAGAAATCCTACGTATTTACCTGCTTCAACAACTGGTAAATTCCATGCTCCGGTTTTTTCAAACTTATTCATTACCATTTCCATAGTTTCGTTAACTTCAATCAATGCAGGTGCCGGCGTTATTAACTGAGAGACCTGTGTTGCCTTATATTGGTCTGGGTCAAAAATAATGTCCCTTATATTATCAAGCAATACTACCCCTACAAACTTGGCGTTGCTGTCAACAACAGGGAATATATTCCGTTTCGATTTGGAAATACACTTAACCAAATCACCTAAGGTATTTTCCGGATGTACCGTAACAAAATCCTGTTCAATGAGCTTATTGGTTTTAAGCAAAGTCAAAATAGCCTTGTCTTTATCGTGTGTGATAAGCTCGCCACGTTTGGCTAAACGACTGGTATATATCGAATGAGGCTCAATATACCTGGATACTACAAAAGAAAAAGCCGCAGTAAGACTTAAAGGCAAAAATAAGTTATGTCCTCCGGTTATTTCGGTAATTAAAAAAATAGCCGTAAGTGGGGCATGCATGACACCTGACATCACGCCGGCCATACCTGCTAATACAAAGTTTTTGTCGCTCACTGAAAAGAACGGAACCATATTGGTGATTTTGGCCAAAATATATCCCGATACACCTCCCATAAACAATGTAGGAGCAAAAATCCCCCCTACCCCGCCACTACCGGTAGTGACTGCCATAGCTATTACTTTCAATACTAAAATCAAGCATAAAAATGCCAATAACCAATATTGATTGTCCTTCACTTGATAAAATACGCTTCCGTTAGCAAGATCTGCCGAATGGCCACTTAAAATCATTTTCAATGCATCATAACCTTCTCCAAACAAAGGAGGGCAAAGAAAGATGAGTAATCCTAACACGCAACCGCCAATGATCAGACGTTGCATGATGAGTGTCTTTTTTCCGATAATTTCCTCCTTGACAAACTTTTTAGAAGTCTTATCCCAAGCATAATAAGTTTTCCCGAGCTTTTCCATAAATCCCTCTATAAACTTAGTGCCCCGTGTAAAATAAACGGATATAAGCCCAGTGAAAAGTCCCAATATTACATAATATGGTAAATTATGCATGATAAGGGGATCCATGACCGTAAAATAAAAAACGACACCTTTACCCATGAGTAACCAAGAAATAGCCGTTCCGGTTACCGCTGATATCAATAGTGGGATAATAGACCAAGTAGTCAGGTCAAGCATCAAGACTTCGAGTGCAAAAACCACAGCTGCCACAGGTGCGGAAAAAATGCCACCAATAGCTCCTGCAGCGCCACATCCAAGCAATAAGGTAGTGGTTTTATAATTTAGTCTGAACCAACGCCCTAAATTAGACCCAATAGCCGATCCTGTCAGCACAATGGGTGACTCCAAACCGACAGATCCCCCAAATCCAACTGTAAGTGTGGAACCAATCATTGACGAGTACATATTGTGTGGCTTCAGTTGGCTGTTTTTCTTCGATATGGAGTATAAAATTCGCGTAATGCCATGTACAATATCTTCCTTTACAAATAGTTTTACAAATATGACCGTTAGCACAATACCTGTAATCGGACAAACAAAGTACAACCAATTGGCTGAATGATAGTCAATATTTTGTGTGAAAAATTGGCTTAGAGCATGTACCGTATTTTTCAACAACACTGCTGCCAAACCTGCTATAGTACCAATAACAAAACTCAACAACAGTATTAACCGCTGCAAAGGGATATTTTCTGAAATCCAATGGATGATTTTAATATGAGTAATCTTGATACTGTTCACAGGAGTAAAAATATTTATATCATTCTATGTTGTTAGACATTTCTTTTTCCTAAAAATTTCATCAGTCGTTCTTTCACTTCGTAAGGCTTTACTTTTGGCCTGCCTAAATTCTTCTTCGATCCTTTAGCGGTCCGTAAATGGACAAATGTCAATACAGAATGACTTTTCCATGCCTGAACGTACTCTATCAGCTCATTTGCATTATTTGCATAGTAAGCTTTAGCATATCCACTTGCTGCTGCCACAGTGGCAAAATTGACATTATGCGACGCTGTGGCTTGTCCTCCTGTGGAATCATGACAATTATTATCCAACAGGATATGAAGCATATTGTTTGGAGCATAGCAAGCATTCGTTACCAATGACCCCATACGCATCAATAAAGCCCCGTCTCCGTCAATAGCAATGATTTTCTTGTCAGGCCGTGTCAGAGACAAGCCCAACGCCAAAGAGCCAATACATCCCATAGAACCCACCATATAGAGATTATTCGGAGCATCTCCAATTTCGTATAATTCCCGACCTGTGGTCCCTGTAGTCGCTAATAACACAGTATCGGTATCTTTAAGTTCATTGAGTCTTTCCAAAACTGACAATCTTGTGGGTTTTTGGTCCATTTCCGCATGATCACCCAATACAACATTGTGCACTTCCGGTAGACTTTTTTGCTGTAATTCAACTTCATCAAAAGTATCTTTTTTCACCACAAAAAAGAATGAACGGCCGCTTTGGATGATTCGATCGGCATGTTGTAATTGAAGCTCCGCTTGGTCAACATCAACAGAAAGATACTCCCAGGAAATCTGCATCACCTCAAGAAATTCCTCGGTAATAACTCCCATTAATTCATGTTGTGGCTCATCGGCCAAACCAGGTTCACCACGAAGACTAACAAAGCCGAGTACAGGAATACGAAAAGAATAATTGAGCGAGGTCAATGGAGAAGTCGCATTGGTCAAGCCAGAATTTTGCATCAATACCACCGACTTATGCCCTCCAAGATATGCTCCGGCACATATGGCCACAGCATCACCTTCGTTGGTAGCCATCACATAACGGCACTCATTGATAGAATAATTGATCAGGTTTTTAAGAAATGAGCAAGGAACGCCGCTATAAAAATCATAGCCTTTCTGTTTTAGGCTATCACCAAATGATTGGGTATGGAGCACTTTTAAATGATTTAAAGTGAACAATTAATGATGAAAAAAGAACTATTTTGTTTTGAATACGTATAACAACAAAAACAGTGTAAAATTAGTAATTCTTGTTCATATTCACGCATCGATTTCGAGGCACACAAGAATCACTGATAAGCTGCCATGAAACAATCTTTAATATTTAAATTTATGAAAAAACAATGTAGTATACCATGCTTGCATGTTGGGCTATTAATTTCTTTCGTACTGTCTTGCTTATTTTGTGGTTGTAATAAAGAAGCGGCAACTGAAACAACATTTCCCATTCTTGGCGATGTAACATCTCAAATAGTCAATTTGGGAAATCCCCTGAATATAAAATATCCCGACAATACTCCAAAAGTATATGCCCGTAATATTTGGGATATGTATGCCTTCGACAACAAAATTTATTTTGGCGGAGGCAATTCCTCTAATGCAGATCCGGCTCCTAATGCAGGGCCGGCTGATTTATGGAGTTTCAACCCTGCCACGCAAAGTTTTATCAAAGAGTATACGTTGGCTGAGGAGCAAATTGCCCGGTTTCGCGAATTTGACGGACAACTGTATATTCCGGGACATGATTCACGAGAATCGTGGGATTTTGGAAACTTCTACCGACTCGAGGCGGGCACGTGGAAAAAATACCGCACTATTCCCAATGGAGTTCATGTATACGACATCTATAAATGGGGGAAACAAACTCTTTGCTGCGATAGGCGCACAAAGCAGAATATCTCTACAAGTCTCGGAAGATGATGGTAAAACCTGGCGCGATGCTTTTTGTACCAACACAGATAATTCTGCACCAACAATTTGTAATTGTTACGGGCGGTCTTATGTAATCTTTACTCTTGCCGGAAAATTAATAACGCCTTATAACGCCCGAATCATGACTTATAGCGGTAAAGATAATGTCTTCGATCTTACTGTGAATACGTTTATAAAACCAGGAATCACAGATCGTATTGAACGACCTGTAGTTTTTAACGGACAAACTGTATACATTGCTGGTCGTACAGTGAATGATCATCAATACACACCGGTTTCACTGATGCGGGCCATAGACAGAGATAATATCAACCGGCTAGAACTTCCTGAAGGCGCTCTCCCATATGATATCCTCATGTACGATAGATGGTTATTGGTATTAGTATCTACAAGGATCGATAACAACACTTATCGCAATGCAGTATTAGGCATATCAACCGTATCTGGCATATCAGATACATCAGATACATCAGATACATCAGACATAACACTCAGAACAGTTCAATGGACAGAGTTGCTAAACTTTACAAGTGAAACTTTTGCCCGTTCTTTCGAATATTTGAACGGTACTTTTTATTTCGGTTTGGGGTGTAACACCAATTACCTTTCGCCAGCAACAGGTGATATTTTAAGTATCGAATGTGGCACATAAGTTATCGACAATGAATATAAAAACGAAATAAATCAACAGCAAATATGAATATCAAACATTGATTATGTATCATTCTAAGTAAATTACGCCACATGGCACTCAATTTGTAACGAATCATTATCATATTTATAATTATATCTATTTTTTTCAACAAATGAAACGTTTTTTTTATCTGACAGCAGTTGCCATAGGTTTAGCGGTAGCTTTTACATCCTGCAAAAAGGATAACGATACCGTCTCTACGCTCTATCAGATGACCATGACCACGGAGAAAGAAAATGTTGAATTATACTCGGTCGGTGATGGCAAGGCTGTAGTAGACTGGGGAGACGGTCAAATGGATACCTACACGCTTTCGGAAAATATTTTTCCAGTATATACCCACAGCTACTCCGGAACGACACCCCACACCATTAAGGTAAACGGCGACCATATCACCAAGTTATATTGCTACGACAACCTGTTGACCAGCCTGAATGTAAGTAGCAATGCTGCGTTGCAATATTTACATTGTCACAATAACCAACTGACCGGGATCGATGTAAGTTCCAATACCGCGCTGACAAGCCTGATGTGCGGAAAAAATCAGTTGACAAGTCTCGATGTAAGCAACAATATCGCGCTGGAACAACTGTATTGCTACCATAACCAGTTGACCGGCTTAGATGTAAGTAGCAATACCGCGTTATACATTTTGTGGTGCGATGGCAATCAGTTAACTAGCCTGAATCTAAGCAACAATGCCGTACTACTGACAGAGCTGTATTGCAACGACAACCATATGACAGGCGAGGCGCTCGATACGCTGTTCGGCACGCTGCCAGACCGTAGCAGTCTTGCACCTAACGGAACTATATAAATAGCCGGCAACGGACCAAATACTGACGGAAGTGGTACAAACGCCTGCACCCCAAGCATCGCCACGGACAAAAACTGGACGGTAAATACTACCAGCGGACTGTAAATTGGAAACGTGATCAGGTTCTATGCCTGACATAATTTATACAACAAAACATTAATTTTCAACTATTTTACTCTTTTAATAAATGAAACGATTTTTTTATCTGATGGCGGCCGCCGTAGTTTTAACAGCAAATTTTATATCCTGCAAAAGGAGTGGTATCAAAGATCCGGAAAACAATACCGTCTCCACGAAGCCCCACCAAATGACCATGACCACAGCGAAAACAAGTGTCGAATTAGGTTTGATTGGCGGCGATAAAGCTGTAGTGGACTGGGGCGACGGCCAAATGGATACCTACACGCTTTCGGCGGATATCTCGACAAGATGTACCCATAGTTATTCCGACGAAACGTCCCGCACCATCAAGGTAATCGGCAACTGTATCACCGTTCTGGAATGTGTTGGCGATTCGTTGACCAGCATAGATGTAAGCTGCAATGCCGCGCTGACGACCTTGTATTGCCACAACAACCAGTTGACCAGCCTGGACGTAAATAACAATATCTTACTGACAGGATTGTTGTGCGGCTGGAATGAATTAACAAGTTTGAATGTGAGTAGCAATACTGCACTGGAAATCCTACTTTGCGAAAAGAATGTATTAACGAGTTTAGGGGTGAGCAGCAATACTGCGTTAACAGAATTGTGGTGCTATGACAATCAATTAACAAGTTTGGATGTTAGCAGTAATATCGAACTGGTAAACCTGGGTTGTTCTGACAACCATTTAACCAGTCTGGATGTAAGCAGCAATATCGCCCTGAAAGAATTGAATTGCAGCTGGAATTCATTGACTAGTTTGGACTTGAGTAACAATACTGCACTACAACGACTGGATTGTTTCATGAACCATATAACGAGCGAGGCGCTCGATGCCTTGTTCAACACGCTGCCTGATCGTACCGATCTTGCACCCAACGGCACTATATACATAGCCGGCCACGGACCGAATACTGACGGCAGCGGTGTAACCGATTGCGACCAGAGCATCGCCACAGGCAAAAACTGGACAGTAGATGCTGACATACAAGAATAATTAAAATTATCCTCTTCATTTGGCTGGTTTAAGGAATCAATGATAGATACGTTATAGATAAAATATGGAAGTCCAGCCGCGTCAGTATAGTATTTGCAGAGACGGGGCACGGCAACATGCACTTTGCAAGGGTGCATTCAACTTCATTGAAGGTTCCACCAAGTTCCAGTTTGGAAAAATAAAAAGCACCTTTATCAAGTTTTTTATACCTTTGCCTAACATTAAAGCCAGAAATGAAGTTTTATTACGTCCTGTTTTGTGGGTTGGTTCTTTTCAACATGTCCGATGTATTCGCGCAGAAAACA
>JAVBMZ010000139.1:0-9977 GCA_031551935.1 Bacteroidales bacterium | reverse complement strand
TTACCGGATATTCATTATGTAACGGATGTAGCATACGATAAAACTCCCAAGTCAAGTAAGCAAACATTGTTGATTTTGTTTACCATTGCCATAGTCATTGTCGTTATCGCAGCCATTAATTTCACCAATTTCAACACGGCGTTGACGCCCATGCGTGTCAAAAATATCAACACACAGAAAGTATTGGGCGCCCGCCAGCGTATGTTGCGTTTCTCACTTGTTTCTGAAGCGGTTTTTGTCAGTTTGTTGTCCTACGTTGTTGCATTGTGCTTTGTCATGTTGTTTCAGCGTACTCAGTTTGCAAGATTAGTAGATGCCGATTTGTCGGTTGCAGCTCATCCGTTGATTGTTGGTGCGACGTCTTTGGTTGCATTGCTTGCCGGTGTGCTTGCCGGCTTGTATCCGGCGCGTTATATGACCTCGTTTGCTCCGGCGTTGGCATTGAAGGGAAGTTTCGGGCTGTCGCCTAAAGGCAGAAAATTGCGGAATACATTGATCGGTGTTCAGTTTGTATCTTCTTTTACGTTGATTATTGGCGCATCCTTCATGTACCTGCAAAATTATTTCATGCAACATTCGAATTTGGGCTACGACAAAGATGAGCTGGTAGTTACCGATATTTGGAGGATTCAGGAAGGTCGTCGCGAAGCGCTTACCAATCAGTTGAAAACGTATTCGGGAATTGAGGATGTTACTTATGGTGAATCGCTTTTGTCGAGCTCTGATCAATATCTGGGATGGCAGCGAAGATACAAAGGTGAACCATTGAGTTTTCAGTGTTTACTTGTACAATACACCTTTTTGAAGGTGATGGGAATTGAGATTGCTGAAGGTCGCAATTTCAGGCAAGAAGATGCCAATACGCAATATGGCGCGTTTGTGTTTAACGAAACAGCGCGTGAAAAATACCATCTGGAACTCAACTCAACAATTGATGGTCAGGGTGGTGAAATTATAGGTTTTATACCCGATATCAAATTCGCGTCTTTTCGTACTGCGGTTGAACCGATGGCATTTTATGTATACGGCACCGAATATGACAGGAAGTCGCAGAATTATGCCTATATCAAGGTAAAGGCAGGCGCGGACATGCGTGCGGCGATGTCGCACATTCGTTCCACCCTTACAGGGTTTGACGCGGATTATACGTTTAATATCCGTTTTTATGACGAAGTGATGCAGCGATTGTATGAAAAGGAAACTTCGTTGAACTCATTGATTTCCTTATTTAGCCTGATTGCCATATTTATATCCATCGTTGGCGTATTCGGTCTGGTAGTGTTCGACAGCGAATGCCGGCGGAAAGAGATTGGTATCCGCAAAATAGTCGGGGCATCCACCTCAGGTATCATCATCATGTTCAACAAGGCATATTTCAGGATATTGCTGATTTGCTTTGTTGTAGCGGCTCCGCTTGCATGGTATGCCGTTCATCACTGGTTGGAAAATTTTGCTTACAAAACTCCGATGTACTGGTGGGTTTATTTGCTTGCTTTTGTCGTCGTGGGAATCATTACCGCATGTACGGTAACTTTCCAAAATTGGCGCGTGGCTACAGCCAATCCTGTGAAAGCACTGAAAACAGAGTAAAATAATTAAAAATAACTGAATAATCACCGAATATTTGAATCACCGGATATCCATCAGTCATTCAATTATTCATTAATCACAATTGATATGTTAACCACACGTCACATCACCAAATGGGTCAATAGCGGTAGCGGACGTATTTTTCTGCTGCGCGACATCAATATGAGTATCGCACAAGGCGAGTTTGTTTCCATCATGGGACCTTCGGGTTCGGGCAAAAGTACGTTGCTGAATGTGTTGGGTATGCTCGATACCTTCGACGAGGGTGAATACGATTTCTCCGGGCAACCAGTACAAGCACTCAAAGAGCGGCAACGTTCTGACCTGCATAAGAACAATATCGGGTTCATCTTTCAGGCTTATCATTTAATTGACGAACTGACAGTCAAGGAAAATATTGAAGCACCGTTAATTTATCACCATATGAAAGCGAGTGATCGGGCAGCAGCTGTGGCTGATATGCTTGACCGATTCAATATCGTAGGCAAAAAAGACTTATTTCCTGCGCAACTTTCGGGTGGACAGCAACAATTAGTGGGTATTGCGCGTGCGTTGATTACCAAGCCCAAATTATTGCTTGCTGATGAACCTACTGGCAACCTCAATTCGAAACAAGGAGAGGATATCATGGAGATTTTCTCGAAACTAAATAAAGAAGACGGTGTAACCATCATTCAGGTAACTCATTCTGAAAAGAATGCTGCGTATGGGAATCGTGTCATTGGGCTATTGGACGGGATGATTGTCAATTGAAAAGACCGTAATGTAAGAAGATGGTAAGACCGTAAGAGGAGAGGGAGATATGGAAAGGTTATCGAATTCGGAGTTTAATGAAAAGATGCGTGACCGAACAAAACGATTTGCTTTGGCAATTATTGCTTTGAGTGATGCATTACCGAATAAGGAATCGGCAAGGGTAGTGAATCGGCAACTTTTGCGTTCAGCGACATCTGTAGCCGCTAATTTTCGAGCAGCTTGCAGGGCGCGATCGAAAGCCGAATTTTACAGTAAAATTTGTATTGTTGTTGAAGAGGCCGATGAAACCCAGTTTTGGATGGAGTTGCTTGCCGAAAGCAAATTCATTGATCTAAAACAACCTCATGTCAAAGAACTCATTAATGAAACATCGGAAATATTAGCTATTGTAACATCAATCAAAAGCAAATTAAGACCGTAAGATAAAAGAATCTTACAGGTCTTACTATTTTACGCGTCTTGCAATCTTACCGTTATTCATCGATTAAAATATAAAGACTATGTTTCACCATTTTAAAGTTGCTTTCCGTAATATCCGCCGTGGAGGTATTTATTCCATTATCAATGTCGGCGGATTGGCCATTGGTATGGCAGCAGCCATGTTGATCATGTTATGGGTATATCATCAATGGAGCTATGATCGTTTCCATGCTAAAAAAGACCAATTGTACCAGGTGTGGAGCCGTAATAGTGATATAGGTGTGTGGTTTAACTCTCCGAAAATACTTGGTACTACACTGGTTGATGAGTATGTTGATGTTGCCGATATGACACGTTTTTATACACGGAGTCGGTTATTAACATACGAAGAGCAAAAAATCAATATGGCTACTGCGTTTGCCGATCCGGGGTTTTTGACCATGTTTAGTTTTCCATTGCTGCAAGGTGATGTGCACACCGCCCTGAATGATCCTTATTCTATCGTTCTGACACAGGAAGCTGCCAAAAAACTTTTCGGAAACGATTCACCTATGGGCAAAACGGTAGTATTAAACAATAAATTTCCATTGATAGTGACAGGCGTTATGGCCAATTTGCCCAATAATACGAAGTTCGATTTCGAAACTTTGTCTCCTTATGTCTTATTAAAAGAAGCCGGAGGATATGACGAAGATTGGGGAAATTATGCAGGTATCACTTATGTGGAATTGAAACCCGGAGCTACGGAGGCAAGTGTCAATGCCGTCATTAAGGATGTCATCAGAAATCATACAAATCCAGACCAAAAAACCGAACCCTTCCTACATCCGATTACCAAATGGAACCTATACTCGAAGGTAGAAAATGGCCAAATCACAGGAGGACTCATTGATACTTTGCGATTGTTTACAGGAGTCGCTTTATTGATATTACTGATAGCCTGTATCAATTTTATGAATCTGAGTACGGCCAGGAGCACTAAACGAGCTAAAGAAGTAGGTGTGCGCAAGGTAATAGGTGCCCGCCGGGGTATATTGATGAGGCAATTTTTGGGCGAATCGATATTGGTGTCAGCCATTGCAGCGATACTTGCCATAGGGATTGTTGAATTGTGTTTGCCATCTTTCAACCAGCTTATGGGGAAGCAGTTAGCATTAGGTTTCGATAATATGGTATTTTGGGCTGTGTTGTTCTTCTTTATTTTGTTTACGGGCGTGTTGGCAGGAAGTTATCCGGCTTTTTATTTATCGTCGTTTCTGCCAATCAAAGTTTTAAAAAATATGATTATCAATAAAACCGGTACGGTAACTTCCCGTAAAGTGCTCATTGTAACTCAATTTTCTTTTGCCATTATATTGATTATTTCTACTACGGTGATACATCGTCAGGTTCAATATGCGCAGGATCGTCAGGTGGGATATGACAAAGATCAATTGATTTCTGTAGAAATGACCGGGAAAATAAATGCGAACAGTCGTCTTATCCGGGAAGAATTGTTACGTACGGGAACAGCCGTTGCGGTGACTCGTACGCTGTCGCCAATGACTGAACGGTGGAACAATGGCATGAGTATGACCTGGAGAGGTAAAGATCCCAATGAGAAGCAGATCATGAACCGTTTTTATGTTGATGCGGGGTGGGCTGCTACCACAGGTGTAGATGTCATTCAAGGCCGAGACATTGATATATATACCTATGTGACGGATTCCACGGCCATGTTGCTCAATGAAACAGCGGCACAACATATGGGATTTGAGGAACCTATTGGTGAAGTTATCCATGACAGCGGCAAAGAATGGCATGTAGTGGGTGTTGTGAAAGATTTTGTGATGGAATCACCATATAATCCCGTTGTGCCTATGATTGTGGGTGGCCCTGCTGGAGAGCTTTATGTCATGCATATCAAATTGAATGGGGCTAATAACACAGCCAATAACTTAGCGAAAGCCGAACAGATATTTAAAACTTATAATTCTGAATTTCCTTTTGTATATAGATTTATTGACGAGAACTATGCCCGGAAATTTGCTGACGAACAACGGACAGGAACGTTGGCTACCTGGTTTGCCATATTGGCTATTTTTATCTCCTGCCTTGGTTTATTTGGTTTATCAGCTTATATGGCAGAGAACCGTCGAAAAGAAATTGGTGTACGTAAAGTGTTAGGAGCTTCGATAACCAATATTACTTCTTTGTTGTCCAAGGAATTTTTAATGTTGGTATCGATATCGCTGGTCATTGCCACTCCTATAGCATGGTGGGCGATGAGTAAATGGTTGGCTGGTTATGCTTATCATACCAATATGCCATGGTGGTTATTTGTGGCTGTAGCTGCCCTGACCATTGGCATTGTGTTGTTTACAGTGAGTTTTCAGGCCATTAAGGCGGCCACAGCTAATCCGGTGAAAGCTATTAAGTCGGAATAGAAAAGCTTGAATATTCCGGAATTTGTATCATCGTATTAAGATTTATCATTAAAAACTATTAAGTCATGTATCATCATTTTAAACTTGCATTGCGTCATCTTCGGAATAATGGTATTTATTCTGTCGTTAATATTAGCGGTTTAGCTATTGGTATGGCAGCAGCCATGCTGATTATGCTATGGGTATACAATCAATGGAGCTACGATCGGTTTCATGAAAAGAAAGATCATATATATAGCGTATGGAGCCATAATGAACGTTATGGTGATATGGAATGGACTTCTCAAATTATCGGCCCTACTTTAGTTGAAGATTATGCTGATGTCGTTAACATGACCAGGTTTAAACACAACTCAGGCAAGCAATTAATGACTGTTGGGGATAAACAAATAAGAATGGAAGTATCATTGGCCGATCCAGGGTTTCTGACAATGTTTGGTTTTCCATTATTGGAGGGAGATGTGCATACAGCTTTAAATGATCCTCAATCGATTGTTATCACAAAAGATGCAGCTAAGCGGCTGTTCGGTGATGAAGACCCAATGGGTAAAACTTTGATGCGGAATACTAATCGATTGATGAGGGTTACTGGTGTAATGGCTGACTTGCCGGGTAATACACGGTTTGAATTTGATGCATTGATTCCATTTGTGACCCTCAAAGAATCTGGTTCATATAATGAGGATTGGATTAGCGTATCAAACTATACATACGTAGAACTGCGGGCAGGAACTAACAGTGAACAACTAACTGCGACCATTAAAGATATCATTAAACAACACACAGACGGTAAAGAACAAACCAGTGCCTTTTTGAACCCAATGACCCAATGGAACCTCTATTCTGAGTTTAAAGATGGAAAACCTGTCGGAGGGCACATTGAAATGTTACGCTTGTTTACACTAATTGCAGTATTGATATTACTGATAGCCTGTATTAATTTTATGAATCTGAGTACTGCTCGCAGCGCCAATCGTGCCTGTGAAGTGGGAGTACGTAAGGTGATAGGCGCTCGTAAAAGGAATTTAGTATGGCAATTTTTGGGTGAATCAGTGTTAACGGCTGCTATTGCCTTTGTATTTTCATTGATTATGGTGTACATGTGCTTGCCATTTTTCAATATGCTAATGGGTGAACAGTTATATTTGAATTTTGGTAATATTTTCTTGTGGTTGGTATTATTGGTATTTGTCTTATTGACGGGTATACTTGCAGGTAGTTATCCAGCATTTTATTTGTCCTCGTTTCTTCCTATTAAGGTATTAAAAGGTGTTTTTAAGGGCAGACAAGGTTTGGTGACCCCAAGAAAATTGTTGATCATTACGCAATTTACATTTACTGTTGTTTTACTTATATCTACAATGGTAATTCATAAGCAAATAAAGTATGCACAGGACCGTCCAGTAGGGTATGACAGAAACCAACTCGTATATGTGGAAACAACGGGACCAATGAGAAAAAACTTTGAATTGCTTCGTCAGGATTTGCTTGGTACTGGTGCTGTGGAATCGGTAACACGCACCCTTTCGCCTATGACCCAAAGATGGGCTACTACTTGGGGGATTGGGTGGCAAGGTGGGAAACCAGACGATCGTATTGTTTTTGATCGTTATTTCGTTGATGCCGGATGGGCGAAAACTACAGGAGTAACCATTGTGCAAGGCCGGGATATCGATATTTACACTTATGCGACTGATTCTACTGCTATGTTACTCAACGAAACAGCAGTGAAAGTGATGGGATTTGACAATCCAATCGGCCAAATTATCAGAGACATGGATCAGGACTGGCATGTAGTGGGTGTAGTGAAAGATTTTATCCAGGAGTCACCTTATGAACCAACAACTCCCATGATTGTTGGTGGTGCTTCAAAGGCCTATTTTGGAATATTGAATATCAAATTAAGTGACGCCAACCGTGTGGCAGATAATTTGGCAAGAATTGAACCCATATTTAAAACATATAATCCAGACTATCCGTTTGAATATACATTTGTAGACGAAAGCTATGCGCATAAATTTGCCAGTGAGCAACGTACAGGGACGTTGGCTTCATGGTTTGCAGGGTTAACTATCTTCATTTCTTGTCTTGGACTATTTGGTTTGTCAGCTTACATGGCAGAGAATCGCCGAAAAGAAATTGGTGTACGTAAAGTGTTGGGGGCTTCGATAACCAATATTGTATCATTGTTGTCTAAGGAATTTTTAATATTGGTATCTATATCATTAATCATTGCTATACCTATTGCATGGTGGGCTATGGGACAATGGTTGGAAGGGTTTGCCTATCGTACCAATATGCCATGGTGGTTATTTGTGGCTGTAGCTGCCTTGACCATTGCTATTGCGTTGTTTACAGTGAGTTTTCAGGCTATTAAAGCGGCTACAGCTAATCCTGTAAAAGCCATTAAAGCAGAATAGGAAAGGACTCAAACGTTATAGGACTTACATCGCTATAATAAAAATTATCATTAAATACTTGTTGTGCCATGTATCACCATTTTAAGCTCGCGTTGCGTCACCTTTGGAACGGTGGCATCTATTCAGTGATCAATATTACCGGATTGTCTATTGGTATGGCAGCTGCCATACTCATCATGTTTTGGGTATACAACCAATGGAGCTACGATCGGTTTCATGAAAAAACAGACCAGTTATATAGTGTTTGGAATATCAATGAAGACTGGGGAGGATGGGAATGGACTACCCAAATTATCGGTCCCACATTGGTGCAGGATTATCCTGAGATCACCAATATGACCCGGTATAAATCATGGTCACAACTGATTACTTATAATGATAAAAAAATTAAAATGGAACTGGCACAGGCAGATCCCGGATTTCTGACCATGTTTAGTTTTCCGTTGTTGCAAGGAGATATCCATACGGCGTTGAACGATCCTTATTCGATCCTTCTCACGGAGAAAGCTGCCAAGCGGTTGTTTGGCGACGAAGACCCAATGGGAAAGACGGTAACCGTTCAGGCTCAATTTCCGGTGACAGTGACCGGAATATTGGCTAATCCACCTGCAAATACACGTTTTCAGTTTGATGCGATACGTCCTTTTTTATTTATCAAAGCAGCCGGTTTGGATTATAGTGAATCTTGGTGGGAATATTCTACGGCAACTTATGTGGAATTACAGCCCGGCGCTAAAGTGGCAGATGTAAACTTTGCTATTCATGATGTGATCAAGCAACATACCAATGATAACAATAAAAGTTATCCCGTCTTATACCCTGCTGCTAAATGGCATCTTTATTCTGTATTTGAGAATGGGCAGATTACCGGTGGACGTATCAAAACGGTGAGGATGTTTGCACTCATCGCATTATCAATTTTGTTGATTGCCTGTATTAATTTTATGAATTTGAGTACCGCCCGAGCTACCAAGCGAGCTCGTGAAATTGGCGTACGTAAAGTGCTTGGCGCACGCAAAGGAATATTGATACGTCAATTTTTAGGCGAGTCAATATTAACCGCTTTTATTGCCGGTATTTTTGCCATTTTGATGGTATTATTGAGCTTACCTTTGTTCAATACACTAATGAATAATGGTTCATTACATCTGAATTTCGGTAACATCGGGTTATGGATAACATTGTTGGTGTTTATATTGTTCACAGGTATATTGGCGGGCAGTTATCCTGCATTTTACCTGTCATCATTTCTTCCGATGAAGGTATTAAAGAATGTATTCAAGGAAAGGAATAGGTGGATAACTCCAAGAAAACTATTGGTTGTAACGCAATTTACGTTTGCTGTTATCCTGATTGCTGCTACTTTAGTCATACACCGGCAGATTCAATATGCGCAAAACCGCGGTGTGGGATATGATCAGAATCAATTAATTTATGTGGAACTTAACAAAGAAAGGTACAACCATCGGGATTTGATTCGTCAGGAATTACTTCGTACGGGAGCGGCGACATCGGTAACGCTTACCATGTCTTCTATGACCGAATTCAGGTCCAATACGTGGGGATATAACTGGAAGGAAAAAAGTCCTGATGACCGAACCATGATCAATCGTTTTTATGTAGATGCGGGATGGACGGAAACTACCGGTGTGAAAATTTTGCAGGGACGTGACATTGATGTGTATACGTATGCTACAGACTCTACGGCTGTATTATTGAATGAAGCGGCTGTGAAGTTGATGGGATTCAGCGACCCAATAGGGGAAACTATACAGGGCTTTGGTAAGGATTGGCATGTAGTAGGGGTAGTAGGAGACTTTATACTGGAATCACCATATAATCCGGTAGCACCTATGGTGATAGGAGGGCCTGCGGGATTTTTTGAAGCTATACATATTAAACTAAATGGGGCTAATGCTGTGCGTGATAACCTGGCAAAGATGGAACAGATATTCCGCACATACGATCCCGATTATCCTTTTGAATATACGTTTGTTGATGAACGTTATGCCCGAAAATTTGCCGAAGAACAACGTACAGGTACCTTGGCCACATGGTTTGCCGGTTTGGCAATTTTCATCTCATGCCTTGGATTGTTTGGCCTATCGGCCTACATGGCTGAAAACCGGCGTAAAGAAATTGGTGTGCGAAAAGTATTGGGCGCTTCAGTCGGTAATATCACTTCTTTATTGTCCCGTGAATTTCTAATATTGGTGCTGGTTTCTTTATTGATAGCTATGCCTATTGCATGGTGGGCGATGAGACAATGGCTCGACGGATACTCTTACCGTACCGACATGCCTTGGTGGTTGTTCTTATTGGTAGCAGTGCTGACTATTGGTATTGCATTGATTACGGTAAGTTT
>JAVBMZ010000144.1:0-5753 GCA_031551935.1 Bacteroidales bacterium | reverse complement strand
TTTAGCGACAGGGCTCCACCTCTTCCCATTCCGAACAGAGAAGTTAAACCTGTCAGCGCCGATGGTACTGCATTTGTGGGAGAGTAGGTCGCCGCCGAACTTTGAACCCCTTCATTAGAAATACTGAAGGGGTTTTTTGTGTACCAATGTGAAATATTGAACTAAATTTGTGGAAAAGATCTCATACATTCATATTATGAAAGCTATTCTTCATTTAATACTAATCGTATTGTTATTAGTAACCTGTAAAAATGTCCGTAATACCAATATCGGTACAACATCCGAATCTCAGCTTGTTGATGATACAACCATTTCTGTTTTGCCACCACTGGAAAGTGGCGAAATATTTTTTAAAAGCATAAACCCCTTTGGCAAGACCATCGAACTTAGTGGGAAACAAATTACCGGAGATACAGCAATATTTAACATAAATGGGATGGCCATGCATGCGAAAGATGATTATTTAGTGGCCAAAAGCAGGTTACGTTCAGGGTATTTTTTCATGCTTTTTGACCGATCAACCCTGAAATTGCTCAAAACATTCGGACGTAGCGGTCAGGGCCCTGATGAATTTATTTATCCTGAATTGGTTCCAACCGACGACCCCGCATTACTGGCCTATGCATTTGAAACGACCAACCAAAAGTTATATTCCATTGATAGGAAAGGGCAAATACAAACTTTCCCTTTTGACCTTTCGACGGTTCAAACCAAGAGGTATAGTGACAAACAGTTAGTCAATCTGGATGAAAATACTTTCATTTATGTGGAAACGACCTCCTTGGGGAAAGGGATATTTAAGGCCGAACGCACGAATGACAGCACCTATTTTCGTAAAATTTATAATTTAGCACTCAATCCGAAACGGAAAAACGACTTTGCTTATATTGGCGATTTTGTAGTCAATCATGAAAAGAATAGGATGGTGTATGCTTACAAATATTTTAAGATACTTAAATTCATGGACTTGGACGCAGAAACCGTACGGATTATTAATTTTGAAAGGGATACTTTTGATGAAACCTCTCCTTATAAGGTGGATGGTTTGGATGCAAATGTTACCCATTATTGGGGAGCATGTGCGCAACCTGAATATGTTTATCTGTTATATAGCGGACGTACGCCCTACGAAGTGACAATGGAGAACAATAAACAGAATTACTATATTTTTGTAGAGCAGTACGATTGGAATGGAAACCCTGTCAGGAAATTTAAACTCGATCAGTGGGGATATTTTACAGTTGATGAAAGCCGGGAAGAATTGATACTTGCTTCAACCAATGACGATGAGCCGTTTTTTGTATACAGTTTGCCGTAGAGATATTTATAATTCTGCATTTGCGGGAGAGTGGATCGCCACCGAACTTCAAAACCCTTCATCAAAACAATGAAGGGCCTTTTGTGAAATAAGGTGTGTAACCTACAATATCATTGAAAATAATTGATTCGTGAGTAAAAAGTAACTAAAGAAAGATTTTGCAACGTAAATATAAACTTGATCCGATGTTCATTAAATTGTTGTTGTTGGGATTATAAACCCCATGATATTTGAACGAGCAATGTTTTTTAATGATCTTTTGTAAGCTTTTTGTTTTGTATTAAATTTGTATTGGAAAATCAGACGCACACTTATTTATATATCATTGATCATGAGTAATATACCCATACTTATCGCAGGATCGTCCAGAACAACTCGTACATTTTTCCACCAAATCTTTTTTTACATTTGTTTTTTGTTCTTAACCTTTGGTATAGTGTCTATTCAAGGGCAAGATGTTGATAGGCCTCTTATTTATAGTAGTTTAGAGCAAATGGACGCTTCGATGGGTAAAGTAGAAATCATACAACCCGTTCAAGTGGAAAATCTTCTGAAAATGCAAATTGCTAACGATAAACAGCAAAATGGTATCCCAGGCTATCGGGTACGTATTTTTTCACAGTCGGGGCAGACAGCACGCCAGAAAGCCAATGATACTCGTGCCGCATTTATGAGGAGTTTTCCGCAAACAGAAGCGTATTTAGAATATAACGATCCTAATTTTCAAATAGTGGTGGGTAATTACCGTACCAAAACTGAAGCAATGAACCAGTATAAGCAGATTGCCAAGATGTTTCCCAATGCTTTTATTGTTAGCGAAATAATTAAAATACCTAAATAAACCGGATGTAGAGGTTCATAGCTCTGAATCCGAAACGTAGTATCAGTAAGAATGAGTGACCAGTTACAGCACGAATGCGGTATTGCTTTTGTTAGGCTTCTGAAACCGCTTGAATATTTCCACTATAAATATGGTAGCAGTCTTTATGGACTTCAACGGTTGCACCTGATGATGGAAAAGCAGCGAAATCGCGGACAAGACGGTACCGGCGTTGTTTGCGTAAAAATTGGTGTGCCTCCCGGAAACAAATATATTTCTCGCGAACGTTCTACCAAACCATCATCCATCGATCATGTCTTTAAAGATATATATGCGGAAATCAACAAGATAAGCAAACGAACGCCCGAGTTGCTGGACGATGTGGTATGGATGAAGCAACGGCTACCATTTGCCGGAGAAATCTACCTTGGGCATTTACGTTACGGTACCTATGGGAACGATTCTTTGGAAGCTATTCATCCTGTCATCCGTCAGAATAACTGGAAAACGCGTAACCTGATTTTAGCCGGTAACTTTAATTTGACTAATGTGGATACGATGTTCCAAATACTGACTGATTTGGGACAATACCCAACCGGATATTCCGATACGGTAACGATGCTTGAAAATGTCGGACATTTTTTGGATCGCGAAAACCAACGATTGTTCGACCGTTTCAAAAGGGAGGGATACGAAAATGCGGAAATTTCCGAACTTATTGCTAAAAATATCAGCATCAGAGACGTATTGACTGAGTCAAGCAAAAAATGGGATGGGGGATATGCCATCAGTGGTATATTGGGACATGGTGACTCCTTTGTATACCGTGACCCTTGCGGTATACGCCCTGCATTTTATTATCATGACGAAGAAGTTGCCGTAGTGGCTTCCGAACGTCCGGTCATCCAAACGGCTTTCGATTTGGATGCGGAGTTAGTACACGAAGTGAAACCGGGATATGCGTTTATTGTCAAAGCTAATGGACAAGTTTCTGAAGAGATGATACGGGAACCACAAGAGAAAAAATCATGTTCGTTCGAACGGATCTATTTCTCGCGAGGGAGCGATAAGGATATCTATAAGGAACGTAAGTTATTGGGTAAATTATTGGTGCCCGAGATACTCAAATCTATTGATCATAATCTGGAAACAGCTGTTTTCTCATATATTCCTAATACTGCCGAAACTGCTTTTTATGGTATGGTAGAAGGTGCGGAAGAATATCTGAACCAGCGCAAGAAGAAATTAATACTGGAAGCAGGTGATAAGTTAACTCCGGCACGCCTTGACAAAATTATGGATGTGCGTACCCGTATTGAAAAGGTGGCCATCAAGGACGCTAAGTTGCGTACTTTTATTACGCAGGATAAGAGTCGCGCCAGCATGGTTGGACATGTGTATGATATCACCTACGATATTATCCGTAAAGGAGTGGATAATCTGGTGATTATTGACGACTCTATTGTTCGTGGTACTACATTAAAATTGAGTATTATCCGGATTCTTGACCGTCTGGAACCTAAGAAAATTGTGTTCGTGTCATCGTCGCCACAAATACGTTATCCCGATTGTTATGGTATTGACATGGCCAAGTTGAATGAATTTGTTGCTTTTCAGGCAGCTATTGCATTGCTGAAAGAAACAGGGCGTCAATCCATTATTAACGAGGTATACAAAAAATGTAAAGCACAGGAGGATTTCGCCGATACTAAAATAGTAAATTACGTAAAAGAGATTTATGAGCCATTTTCCGCCAAAGAAATATCGGTAAAGATCGCTCAATTGTTAAAAACGTCGGATATCAAAGCAGATATTGATATTATTTTCCAATCCATTGAAAATTTGCACCGAGCTTGTCCTAACGATACCGGCGATTGGTATTTTACGGGTAATTATCCTACGCCAGGCGGCAATAAAGTAGTCAATAACGCCTTTATTAATTATATTGAAGGGCGTAATAAACGAGCATACTGATCTTTTTTCGAAAAATAATTTGGAAAATCAAAAAGTATTCATACATTTGTAATTCTGAAAAAGGCAAAATGAGTTCAATCAAACATATCAATGTAATTTTCTGGTGGTGGCACACATTGTTCCCTGAGCAATGAGCTTGTGTATTGTGCCATGTAGCCATAAAAAGAGCCTGTTGTTCCACTCAACAGGCTCTTTTTGTTTTTGTACGTAACTTCAAAAAAATCAAATAATTATTCATCCATAAAAATTAATGCATATGACAAATGTTAAAAAAATTATACTGAACGAGGCTGAAATACCTACGCAATGGTATAATATCGTGGCTGAAATGCCCAATAAACCAATGCCTATTTTGCATCCGGGAACTAAAAAAGCATTGGCGCCTGAGGATTTGTTCCCCATATTTGCCGAAGAATTATCCAAACAGGAATTGAACCAAACCGATACATGGATTGATATACCGGAAGAGGTTCGCGAAAAATATACCATTTATCGTTCTACTCCGTTAGTACGTGCCTATGCTTTGGAAAAAGCGTTAGATACACCAGCACATATTTATTTTAAGAACGAAAGTGTCAGTCCTGTTGGTTCGCATAAGCTGAATTCTGCGTTAGCCCAGGCTTATTATTGTAAAAAGGAAGGTCTGACCAATGTGACGACTGAAACTGGTGCCGGGCAATGGGGAACTGCTTTGTCATTTGCAGCAAAAACCTTTGGACTGGAACTAGCTGTATATATGGTGAAAATAAGCTATGAACAGAAACCATACCGTCGTTCGCTCATGCAGACTTGGGGTGCCCAGGTGATTGCATCACCGAGCATGTCCACTAAATCAGGACGTAAGATGCTTACTGAAAACCCAACTTATCAGGGAAGTCTGGGTACTGCCATCTCCGAGGCTATCGAATTAGCCATGCAAACACCCAATTGTAAGTACACGTTAGGGAGCGTTTTGAATTATGTGTCGCTACACCAGACGGTAATTGGGCTTGAGGCTGAAAAACAGATGGAAATAGCCGGTGAATATCCAGATATCATTATTGGTTGCTTTGGAGGTGGATCTAATTTTGCGGGTATTTCTTATCCATTCATGCGTCATAATTTTAAAAATGGGCGCAAAACCCGTTTTATTGCAGCCGAACCAGCGTCATGTCCCAAGCTTACACGCGGTGTATTCCAATATGATTTTGGCGATGAAGCAGGTTATACACCACTATTGCCAATGTATACACTGGGGCATACATTTGCTCCGGCACATATTCATGCGGGAGGATTACGCTATCATGGAGCCGGAACCATTGTTAGTCAATTATTGAAAGACAAACTGATTGAAGCAGTTGATATCAATCAGTTAGATTCTTTTAAAGCAGGTGTTCTTTTTGCCCAGACCGAGGGTATTGTTCCTGCTCCGGAATCTTCTCACGCCATTGCGGCTACCATTAATGAAGCTTTGAAAGCCAAAGAAGAAGGGATTTCGAAAACAATTTTATTCAATCTTTCCGGGCATGGCCTGGTGGATATGGCCGCATATGATCAATATTTTGCCGGCGATTTGACCAACTATGTGTTGACAGATGACGACATCACAAAAAATATCAGTCAATTGGAAAAAATTATTTGAATGATATTCAAGGATGGTGT
>JAVBMZ010000004.1:0-2972 GCA_031551935.1 Bacteroidales bacterium | reverse complement strand
CAAATTCCTCAAAGGCATCGATGGCCCAACCGAAACTGTTCGGAAGGCTCCTGCTCAGAAATTTGTGGATAAATGGGCTGGTAGTATCAATTACTATCCGTGGATTGACTCGTGGTATGGACATACCCTGAGATAAGCCGGTTAAAAAGAGGTTGGGGGTAACTCCCCAATCTCTTAAATGCTGGTCCTTCAGAATCAGGTATCGGGGAGGGTCTCTAAGAAGAGCCTTCTCCGATATTTTTTTGTTTTGTAGGGATATATCTATCTTCTTGACTGGATAAATACATACACCCCTTATTTTTCATCTAAAAGGAAGATAATACTGCAGTCATTAATCCTTTGCTTCAACCGGATCACGCCAATGTTCCCATGCATCATCATGTTTTGCCCATATTCTTCAATAAGCTCAGAATGACAAAAAGAATTGTTCTTTTGCTCATTCATTCCCATTGAGCAAAACAGGAATGTTTACAGGCCTTTTACTTGCCAGGGGAAAACTATTAACACAAAATAGGTGATAAATTGGCTGTAGTTTGCTACGACGTTGCAAAACATTTTTCTTCATTCTTTTTTACGCAGAAAAAAGAACCAAAACTGCTTGACAATTTAAACGCGCTCCACCTATCGGCTTCGCTTGAACGGAAAATTGTCACAACGGTATGGTTATTCACTTCGTTCATGAGGGCTTCGCCGTTCGCATGGATATAATAGATTTACCTTTGTTTACAGACCACTGTATTTTTCCGGCATTAGCTTCGTAGACGAGATACTCCACTGTGACGTGACGAGTGAAGAACAAAATAATGTTTAGAGCGGTAGCGAGTTGGTTTTGTTCCGGCCTTGAGCCGCATAGTGGATCGCCGAGAAGCTCAGCCTTGATGTTTTGATTCTCGCACCTTTTGCATTAAGGTAAAAGAACATGGACTTTGTACAAGGTTAAACAAGGTGTCCTGTCGGCTTGAAACTAAAATCGGCACAACAAAATACGTTTCAAATGGATTGATAACGCGAAATCAAACTAAAGCCGATAAGTTTTGAAAATACGAAGCTTTTCTAACGATCTTTAGTAGCCGTGGAACTGATCGTTTCCATATAAACCTCCCACAATGCTTTGGAATAAATCGGTTCACCTACCACAATTGCCTTATTTTTAGCGTCGAGCAGATAGGTTTGGTTGATGGGGTGTACCTTTTCAATTTTATTGTCTTTAAGGAAGGTATCATGTGTGTCGTATAAAAGCGGAAATTCAATCAAGAGCATTTCCAGCGCATTTCCGAGCTCAGCCTGATCCTGCGGATAAATAACTGGAATAAAGCCCACGTTATATTCTGTTATATCTTGGAGGAATAATTCCCACTGTTTCAATATCGAGAGGGCACATTCGGTACAGGCATTCTGATCCAAATAGGTCACAATTTTAAGTTGCTTTACCAATTCCTCGTCGATGGAGCCTTTTTCGTTGGCAACAGAGAAAGAAGTATAGGTTTCCGGAAATTTGATTTTTTTCCCATAGAGTTTTTTTGCCTCGGTGGCGATATCGGAATCGCTGTTGCCACAAGATAAAAACAGCAGCAGCGAATACGCGAAAAGGGTAAGCATATTTAATTTCATGATCAATCTTGTTGTTTGCCGTTCAGTGGGTTAGGTATTGCTTTTTGAGATATACGAATGTATACAAAAAACCGATACCAAAATAACTTTTACGAAATTTAGTACAACTTATTCAACAATTACTTGCCTGAATATATAAATATTTAAAAATCAGCAAAATGAATTAGTGAATAGATGTAAATATGCTAAGTATGCGTCAAAAATAATGTACACTATTTGCGAAGTCAACTTCATTGAATCCTGTGAGTTTCCTGATTTCCCCATCGACTATCGTTTGGGGTCACAAAGTAGCTTCAAGAGTGGATATGCGGGCTTTGTCCACATTGTCATTGGTCTGCGTTCTTTTTGCCTTTGAATACTTTAGCAAAAACGCCACCTAACCCTATTACACCAACTACTATCAGTTTCCAAAATTTGAGTAATAAAGCAAAGAATCCGGCTTTTGCTAAAATTTTTCCGGCAATCAACCCCCCAATGGTCCATTGAGCGACTTTGTCACTTTTAGGATTGAAATCGGCGTAACGCATACCCTCTGAAAATTTAAAAGCGTCGAGTACCTTGGGTAATTCTTCCTGCACTTCCGGGAGTTGATCTATTGAAGCGATTGCGTTCAGGGTTAATACACCTTCTCGACCTAACATGCGGATGTTATAATTGAGCGTATTGATCTCATGGCTACCAAATTTCAATTCCTTAGCCCAATGCAATATTTTTTTGTCTTTGTCATAATATGGAGTAGCTGCCCAGTCAACTAATTCTATCGGGTTATAACCCATTTGGACACGCCAGTCATTAGCTTCTGCCGACTCTTTCTGCATCGATTGGAGCAGTTCATTATAATTGATTTTGTTGGCATCTTTATCTTTTACATAGCCAATATCTTCGTATTCGATATCGAATCCCCATATTTCATCACTCAGCATATTCTTACCTACAGGGAAAAGCATTCCCAACGTAGTACTATCATCCGGATTGCCCCACAATACAGTCAATACCATGCGGCTTTGTTGTGGATCTAAATATTTGAATCCTTCCGGAACAGTGATAGAACCGATGCCGCCTGGAAGCGCTATGTTGCCATATTGATAGGTAAAAGATGCTTCCAGCGAGTCGAGTTGTTGTTGCCATTCCTCCCCGGTCATTTCTTCATATTGTTCGTTATATTCTGTGGGTTCTTCTGCCCATATATTCCAAGCGAATGCACATAGGCAGCAGATAGCTAAGAAGGTTATTTTTCTCATCGATGCGATTAATTTAAAGGTTTCATATGTATACGTGAGATTTGCAGATAGGTTACGAGGATGGTGATCGGCTATCACATCTTGATATTTTATCAAAACAGACCGACCGGTCGGTCTGTT
>JAVBMZ010000062.1:0-5373 GCA_031551935.1 Bacteroidales bacterium | reverse complement strand
ACCTCAAAGCCAGCATCCTTACCCATTGCTTGAAACTCTTTGGCCAGTTGTACCGAATTCATGAAATTAGCTGGTTCGTTGACTAAATCACGAACTTTATATACTGCCATCAATACATAATTTAGGTGACGAACATTCATGTCTGATATGCCTACAATATCAATACTGGTCAACGAATGCTGCTTTTCTTCTTTTTTGGTGACATATTTCAGAAACTGGTAGTTCGATAATACCAGGCCTTCTGCGAAAGCATATATCAGCTCCGGTTTTTTTTCTGTGTCTACCAAAGTGATTGCCTGAATTTTTTGTTGTATGAGCCATTCATGTATCTTACAGGCGCCACGACGTAGGTTTTCCTTCTCCTTGTTCACAGCACAGGTAGGATCTACTATTTGAACAAATATCCAATAACTCTCTTTGTTGATTGCTATGCGGGTAGCTTTGTAGGCTATTTGCGCATGGATATATCGTATATCTTGCTCGATAAGCCCGTAAGCTTCAAAATTACATGCTACCGTTGCTAATAATATGACGCTACGGCCTTTTTGAATATCTTTACAAGATGCTACTTGAATCATGATGATGATTTGTGAACCATATTGCTATTCGGCAATATAATTTTTGTTTGATTTATTGGCAAAGGTAAAAAAAGACGTTCATCTGGCAAGAAAATACCATGTTGTTATCATTCAATCATGAGTAATTTATCCCCAGTATCTTCAACAATTTTTTTGTGCCACCATTCGGGATAACCTGGTTGATTGGGCGAAGCGACGGTGGTGTGGTACTTGTTCGGCATGAATCGTCCGTCTTTTTCTTTTTTGACGTTGCCATCAATGTACTTTACCAGTAAATATTGACTCAGTTTTTTCCATTGTTGAAAGGTAGCTTCAGCCTGTTTCCCGGAGTAATCCGTAAGATATTTTTGTGCTGTTTTCGGGTCTTTCTTATATAATGACAACGCTTCAGCATCTACACGGGCAATATCATTCAGATAGCCGTTTTCTATTTTGTGCATCGCATCACAAACGTCTTTACTCATGATATCGTACCGTAAGTATGAAAAATTTGCTACTTGATTCATGATCCAAAAAGCCGAAGTTTCAGAGTATTCCATCAAACTACCATTTCCAACTGCAAATGTGTGTGGAATTTTGTTGATATTGCTATATATAGGCGTCAAGGGTGAAGTTGCCGCATCGTCTACGCCGAACCACAAGATGCCACCAATCATGTCGGGTAACCACGAGCGAGCTTGTCCGACAAACCAGAAACCCGTTTGTTGCGTAGCGGTGGCACGTTCGTTTACATATTCTTTGCCATCTGCTTCCCATGTAAGCGGACGCCAGCGATAAGGTAACCCATGCGGTCCGGCACCAATGTCTTTGCGCATGTCTAGTTCAGTACCTTCTAAATGATCTCGCATAAAATTCATGACATCTTTGGGCGATATTTTCCGGTTGGGTTTTATCCATAATGGCATCCTGTTTTTGAGATTTTTACCTTTCGCATAGTCAAAATAGCGGAACATGTCATCGTTGATTTCTTTGAAGAACGACCAAACACGGATTTCACAAAAACGTGCCCCTTCAAAATTAACAGGATTATAGGTATCCGAAAAACTAAAGTCATTATCATTGCCCTGATACCAACCTTTTTGACGTGCAAAACTGATAACATCTTCGGCAAATAAACAATTTTCCGGATCATTTTTCGGAAAAGTAGTAATGCGCGCCTGATTAGCATGTGCACATACATACCCGTCGGGAATACGTAGCGCAACCCATAAAGCACCTTTACCACCGGATCCTTTTCCAACTATTTCCATGATCCACGCTTCATTTTTATCTGCGATGCTAAATGATTCGCCACCACTGCAAAATCCATATGTCTTTGTCAGGGAAGCGATTACATTGATGGCTTCGCGTGCCGTCTTAGAACGTTGTAAGGCAATATATATTAAGCTTCCATAATCCATGATGCTGGTGGTATCTTCTAATTCGGGACGTCCACCGAAAGTCGTTTCACCAATGATCACTTGATGTTCGTTCATGTTACCAATCACCAGGTATGTTTCCGACGCTTCGGGTATTTCGCCAAGCGGCTTGCCAGAATCCCAGTCTACTATTTTGCGTATAGCCCCAGCTTTGTATTTTACTGCCGGATAATGGTACAGTTCGCCATACAATGTGTGTGAATCAGCTGAGTAGGATACCATCACCGACCCGTCGGTAGAAGCTCCTTTGGTGATAATAAAATTAGTACAAGCCTTGGTATCGGACATGTTTGCCATCACAAAAAACAAACTGGCGGAAAGGATGATGACTTTTTTCATAGAATAATGTTTTGTTTTGCATCCATTATTGATGGATGGGTGTAAAGGTGAAAATGCGAATATACGAATTTTGTGATAGAGTGGGTTAAAGGGTTGAAAAAATCATGTTGCAGATAATGACTTGTCTTCAATAATGTGAAAAATGATTCAAACCCGTCTGAACATAGAAGACTATGTTAACTTTTGCCATACTTGTTTGTCAAGTGGAATAGCGACGACAGCAGCTATCAGAGGCACTTCTTTTAACCGGTTTAACCATTCGGATAGTTCTTTGTCGGACAACTGGAAATCAAATTTTAAAAGATAATCAAAATTTTTATATTTTTCCAGCAAAAAACCATTATCACAACGGTTAGCTATCAATAGGAGGGTATATCCGTCATCGTGGATGAAACAAGAAAACTCTTTGTTATTGTCAGTGATGAGGTTATCTGTTTGTGCTAATTCAAGGCCTAATTGTTCGTTAAGGCTCCAGGATAACCGGTAATCGTTTTCGTGGGACGATATTCCAATGACTGTAAAAACAGTCGAAGATGAGTCTAATTTCAAAATATTGCGTTTGGCCATACTTCTGGTATATCAATGTTCCTTAATGCATTCTAAGTATTGGTCCAAAATATCCGTGGAAAATTCTGTGGAAGAAGAAATATAGGTTAGCGCTTGACACGCCGCTTTTTGTTCTGCTTCTTTCTTTGAATTTCCCGATCCTGTTCCTACAGGCATATCACCGACAGTCACCCTTACAACAAAACCAGTTGTATCGGGGTCTATTTCTTCGTGTTCTTCAACTGCTTCAAAAGTTATTTGCAATCTGTACTTTTGTCCCCATTCGATCAGACGACTCTTGAAGTCGGTTTCTGTATTGGCTAACTGATCCAGGTTAACATAATGTTTGAGGATGTATTTGGTGATGTATTGATGCGTCTTTTGATAGCCTTTGTCCAGATACATAGCGCCGATGAGCGCTTCGAAAGCATCACCACAAATACGTTTTTTAAGTGTTTCTTTGTTAACATGGGCAATCAGTACATTCACCAACCCCATTTGGTTAGCAACAGAATCCAAATGTACACGGTTGACTATTTTTGAGCGCATTTGCGTGAGAAATCCTTCACGTTCCTTAGGGAAACGGCGAAAAAGATAATCTGCGATGACGGCGTCAAGAATAGCGTCGCCTAAATACTCTATACGCTCATTATTCACAGTACTACCATCCGGTAGCATAACGGATGCCGATCGATGTAAAAAAGCTAATTCGTATAAGCGAATATTACGAGGCCTGATATTAAGCTGTTCCCTTAAAAACGAGTAAAACTTCTTATCTTTTACGATAAGAAGTTTTAACTGATATATCATACCCTGTATCACCACATGGATAGTCTATGCCATTTTCTTAAATATCACAGAAGTATTATGTCCTCCAAACCCAAAAGTATTGCTCAAAACATAATTTAATTTTCTGTTTTGCGCTTTATTAAAGGTCAGGTTTAATTTAGGATCAATTTCAGGATCATCGGTAAAATGGTTGATGGTCGGTGGAACAATCTCATAACGCATGGCCAATATAGAGGCAATAGCTTCAATGGCTCCCGCCGCGCCTAATAAATGCCCCGTCATTGATTTTGTGGCACTGATGTTGAGTTGATAAGCATGGTTGCCAAATAAGCGTTTGATAGCCTTTACTTCGGAAGGGTCACCAACAGGAGTAGACGTTCCATGCACGTTGATATAATCAACATTCTCAGGAACTAGTCCGGCATCTTCCAAAGCTGCTCTCATTGCCCGGAAAGCACCATCTCCTTCAGGATGCGACGCTGTGAGGTGATAAGCATCGGCAGACATTCCTCCGCCCACTACTTCAGCATAGATTTTTGCGCCTCTTTTCATGGCGTGTTCGTATTCTTCAATGATCAATCCGCCAGCCCCTTCACCTATCACAAAACCATCACGATCTTTATCGAACGGGCGCGAAGCGGTTTTGTAGTGTTCATTGTTGGTCGACAATGCCTGCATAGCGTTGAACCCGCCAACGCCTGTTTCGTTAATGGCAGCTTCAGAACCTCCGGCAACAAATATGTCGGCTTTTCCCAACCGGATGTAGTTAAATGCGTCTATGATAGCATTTGACGATGAGGCACAAGCAGACACTGTCGCATAATTAGGTCCTTTCAGTCCAAACTTGATGGAGATCTGCCCTGCGGCGATATCCGAAATCATTTTCGGGATAAAGAACGGATTAAATCGAGGAGTGCCGTCACCACTGTAAAAACTCTTCAATTCTTCGGCGAAGGTAGTTATACCACCGATACCCGATGCCCAGATCACACCAACTCGTTCCAAATCAGTTTGCTCTAGATCCAGCCCCGAATCACTAATAGCCTCAGTAGCTGCTACTATGGCAAACTGGGTATACAAGTCATATTTTTTAACCTCTTTGCGATCAGGAAAAAAAGCTGACGAATCGAAATTTTTTACTTCACAAGCAAATCGTGTTTTAAATTTAGACGCATCAAAACGTGTAATCCAGTCGGAACCGCTTACACCATTAACAAGTCCATTCCAATATTCTGAAACATTATTGCCAATCGGGGTAAGTGCTCCGATGCCGGTTACTACTACTCGTTTTAATTGCATAATCTACAGCTAAAACTATGCTACTTTTTAACGTTTTCTTCGATATACTTGATAGCCGCACCTACTGTAGAAATGCTTTCTGCTTGATCATCGGGAATGCCAATATTAAATTCTTTTTCGAATTCCATAATCAGCTCAACAGTGTCAAGAGAATCAGCTCCCAAATCATTGGTGAAGCTTGCTTCGGGCGTTACTTCGTTCTCATCAACTCCTAATTTGTCAACAATTATGGCTTTCACTCTTGATGCAATATCTGACATATGCTTAAATATTAAATTAATAAATATGGTTTAATATAAAATTTAAACTGCAAAGAAATGTAATTTATCTCATATCTTCAAACTAAAAAGTCTTTTTTGTTATAAAAAAATAATCTCAAAAACTATTTTTTAACAGGTACAATC
>JAVBMZ010000069.1:0-39356 GCA_031551935.1 Bacteroidales bacterium | reverse complement strand
GAATTACGGCCATTCACAATTGATATATCTATACCCAAGACAATGCCCATGGTGATGCTCGATTTTGGACTGATGGAACAGGTAGTATATAATTTGGTATATAATTCCAGCCTGTATGCTCCACTTGGAACAACTATTCGGCTGAAAGCGACTTGTAGCAATAATTTTATGATATTACAAGTAACGGATAGGGGAGCTGGCTTCGAACCTAAAGACTTACCTTTTGTGTTTGACAAGTTTTGGCGCCCTAAGCACAGTAAAGCGGGAGGGCTAGGTCTGGGGCTATCTATTGTTAAGGGATTTGTGGAAGCACATAAAGGTACAGTTGCCGTAGAAAACAGGAACAATGGAGGTGCACGCTTTACCATACAAATACCTATGGAAAAATCAAAGGAGAATGACAATCTTATGATATGGTCATCATAAATGTATTCGTAGTTGTTACGAGGAAATTTTGAGTAAAATAGGTAGGGGTTTTTATTGATATAATACAAAAGAGCGGCTATTAACCGCTCTTTTGTATTGTAATGACAAATTATTAATAGTACATTACCAATAGCCATAATACAGAATATCTTCCCAGTCTCCTGGAGCATCACATTTCTCTATCTCTTTTTCAAACTCAGTATAAAAATTATCCCAAAATTTATCATCATCCTCATCAGCGATGTTTTCGTATTTATCGTATATAGTTTCAATACAATCTTCTATTTTACTTTCATCTCCATCTGCTTTTTTAAAGCAATTACACATTTCTTGAGCGACGCTTTTTCCGCTTGGCTTGTCATCATCTTTGTTGCAAGAGATGAATACTATAGATACCACCATCAATGTGGATACCACTAAGGCTAATGTTTTTTTGAATAGTGCCTTTTTCATGTTACGCAATGTTTGTAATGATTAAGTTAATTAATTTATTTTATATCTACAAATATATCGTATATATTTGTAATATGCACCACTTTCGACGCGTAAAGATTCATTTTTGTGCCTAAAAAGGAATATATTTATTCATCGTTATCAAATATATGGATTTATTTATTTGATAATCAGATGATTGCAAAAAAACTCAAATATTCCGTTATACCTTCGATAAGCATATTTTCAATAGTCATATTGTTCTTCCCAATCAAAAATGAGTAAAATTGCTGATATTCTTGAACAATTTTCTGCATACTCGTGTTTTGGTAACAACGAGATAAGGTATTATGTGGTTTGATATCGCCAGATAAGGTTTTAGATATGGGTATATTTTTTATCTTTACACCGTCGCATATATGTTTATGCATTTTTGAATAGTGAGATATAACTCATTTGTGATCCAAGTGAAAATAGATAAGTAATTCAAGAAGATGCAAGAAGAAGAATGCTGCTGGAACATATCAACATCGGTGAGGTTATACGGTGTCCTATGGATTCCGGATACTCCAATGAATGCATTGATTTTGATGGTACACGGTATCGGAGAGCATAGCGGATGTTACGTACGGTGGGCTCAAAAATTTGTTGATCAATCAATAGGTTTTCTGGCAATTGATTTGAGAGGTCACGGTCGCTCTACAGGAAAGAGAGGTCATGCTACGATGAAAGAGATGAAAAATGATCTCAAAATGATACTCAAGGATGTGCGAAAACGCATACCCAAGATCCCTATTGTTTTGTACGGGCATAGTATGGGTGGACAGGTTGTATTGAGTTATGCGTTAGATAAAGGTGCCAAAGTACAAGGTGTTATTGCATCTTCCCCATGGTTACAATTAGTGAAACCTCCGGCAAAAATAATGATAAGAGCAGCCAAAATACTATCCCGCGTGGCGCCTTCCTTGACACTAACCTCAGGGGTTAAAGCCAACCAATTGGCTCACGACGGAATGGAAACAAAAAGTACCAAAACCGATCCGTTGATGCATAAGCGGATTTCAGTAAAATTATTTACCGATTTGCTGGAAAATGGCGAGCATATCATGCACAGCAAACATCGTTTACACATACCACTTTTATTGATGCATGGTAGTGCAGATCAGTTAACTTCATACCACGCCAGTAAAATGTTAGCCAATAATGCTGGAAAATATACTGAATATAAGCAATGGAAAGGCATGTATCATGATTTACATAATGATACCAATAATGAGGCTGTTTTTCAATATGTGATGAAATGGATAACAAAATTGGTGAAAAATAATGGATCCATTCAGAACCATCGTAAGTTGTACAGAGTCGCTTGAAAAAATAACCTACGACTCACCCGTTTTAATGTTGGGATCGTGTTTTGCCGAAAGCATTGGCAATAAGTTGTTGCAATATAAATTTATTGTTACACTCAATCCGTTTGGCATTGTTTATCATCCTGCTCCATTAGCGCAAAATATGGCGAGAATCATTACAGGACAGCTATACGCCGAAGATGAACTACAACAACATAATGAGTTATGGTTCAGTTTCGACCATCACGGTAGATTTTCGCATTCGGATAATGCGGTTTGCTTGCAACAAATCAACAGTGAGTTACAACATGCTCATCAGCAGTTATCTTCAATAAAATGGCTTTTTATTACATTTGGTTCTGCATGGGCATACCGATTGAAAACTAACGGACATATTGTTGCCAATTGTCATAAATATCCTGCGTCTGCCTTTGAACGCATCAGATATGATGTAGATGAAATATATCAGATTTGGGTGGACGTAATTTCGAAATTAAGAAGTGTTAACCCGGATATAAATGTCGTTTTTACAGTCAGTCCGATACGACATTTGCGCGATGGCACTCATGAAAACCAGTTAAGTAAAGCTACGTTGTTATTGGCGGTTGACAAGTTGAATAAAGATCTTGCCAATACGGGTTATTTTCCTGCATACGAGATTATGTTGGATGACTTAAGGGATTATCGTTTTTATCAGGAAGATATGACACATCCGAGTCCGATGGCGCTCAACTACATTTGGCAGCGTTTTTGTGAAAGCTGCATATCAAACGATACCGTTAACATGATGCAATCTATTGACGATATTGTCAAAGCAGCTGGACACAGGCCGATACACCATACATCGGCTTATCGGATATTTATTACCCGTTATCTTGAAAAGATAGAACAACTACAGCAACAATTGCCGCAAATTGATTTTTCGGCGGAAAGAAACATATTTCGTCAGTTACTGTAAGTATAGCCTGAACCCCGTCCGACTAATCCCCCTAATAAGGCATTAAGTACATGCTTTTGCCAATTCGAAGAGTACCTTTGGTTCGTATTCTGCTGCTGAACCAATGACCAATATATCTGCTCCGGCGTCAAATAATAAACGGGCTTGGTGTGGCGTTTGAATTCCTCCACCCACTATCAAAGGGATCGAAATGTTATCTTTAACATTTTTGACAGTTTTTGTGTCAACGTGTTGTGCCGCTCCGCTACCTGCTTCCAAATAAATAGCTTTCAATCCGAGCATTTCACCAGCCATAGCTGTTGCTACTGCAATATCAGTTTTTCCTGTAGGAATGGGTGTTGTTTGGCTCATGTATTCCACAGATGTATGTCCTCCCAAACCAACCAAGACATATCCCACGGAAATGATTTCCATACCACTTCTTTTTAGATATGGTGCTGCTTGTACATGGTTTCCAATAAGTAGTTCTGAATTGCGTCCTGAAATGAGCGACAATAGAAATATACCGTCGGCTTGGCAATTAATCTGGAGTAAACTGCCCGGAAATAAGAATATTGGTTTATCCGTATGTTGTTTGATAATTTCAATCGCATTTGGGAAATGGTTGGAAATAATACTTCCCCCGAATAAGATGAATCCGATTTCCGCTTCGTCAGCTATTTTAATGGTACGTGACAGCGAATCCTCATCGTGCTTGTCAGGATCGATCAATAGAGCGATGGTTTTGTGCCGATTGAGGTTCGTTATCAGAGTATCGTAAAGCATGTGCGGAAATTATTTGATGCAATATACAAGTACGTAATTGTTTTCAAGAACGTAGTGCATCTTGTATTCTTCATTACGTAGATTATTCTGCACTACACCAGTGATATCACCTTGGTTAGCTACAGTAAAAGGCTTAATGGTGAGATTTTTTTGAAAATTGATATCTACTTTATCGCAAATTTTATACAATGCTTCTTTAGCGCACCAATGGATATAGAGATGTTCTTTCCGTGCCAGAGGATCGGTGGTAATCACCTCTCGATCATTGATGAATTTATGTTCTACTTTTTCGATATGATGGGACATAAACTCGAGATCAACCCCGACATGATGGTTTTTACCCAGCAAAATGGAGGTGTGTTTATGGGAATGTGATATGCTGATATTGTATGAACCGTCGTCTAAGAATGGTTTACGAGATTGATTGTATACGATACGGGCATTTGGCCTGGTCATTTTTTGCAATAACGCTCTTACACTGAGCGATTCAACTTTTCGACTGAGGTTTTTAAATTTGTTGAGGCGCAGGATATCTTCTTCGTTCAAATATACCATTTTGAACAGGGTTTCATAATCCTCTGTTATTTCCCATAAGCCAATACGGCAACCTTCCTCTATTTCTTGATTGATTAATAATCCCACGGTATTTAATGATTTTATGCTATGTTCAACGGATGTTTGATACTCTTGATAAAGTAACTTTTGACGGTTATTTTTTGTTTGTTTTATTTGCTACTCCCTCTTTCCATCTGACCGATTCCATCATGTGGACAATGTCTTCTTTAAAAAAAGATACCACCGGCGCCAATGAATCTTGATTTGGTTTGGCGGAAAAATACAGCGAACCACGCAGAAAGTTTTTGACACTGTCGGTTACAAAAAATTGTACCGGAGATGCGGCGTTGCCTTTGATATCATAAATCGTGCCATATACCTTGTGAACGGGGTCGGCATAATCATATGGTTCCACTGCATCCGCTTTTTGGGCAATCTTTTTGTAGATAATCGTCCAGGAATCTTCCAGAAAGTCATCAAAATTTTGATTGATTGGTTTGTATGTCAAATGGATAGTGCCTTTGTATTTTGGAAATTGGACATTGAGCCAACAAGGTTCGGCTGTTGGGCTATCATTTGGCTTTACTGTTCCGTATATGGGATAATCGAACGTAAATGGACAATCGCTTTCATATGATTGGTATATCTTCTCAGGAAAATCAATACGATAATATGCATGCGGTTTGGGCGTATAATTTTGTTGGCACGCAAACACCAACAGGGCAACCATACCTGTCAGTAACGATACTCGCCAAGGTATCCGTTTTATTTGATAACCTATCGGCTGCTTATTCTTGTTTGAATTCATTCACGATTACTTTTATCCGTTTGATACGGCGGTTGTCCATTTCTTCAACACAAAACGACATGTTTTGGTAGTCCACGCAATCCCCCTTTTGAGGCATTTCGCCTTTCAATTCGAGAATAATACCTGCTAATGTATCGGCTTCACCTTTGATATCATCAAAAATAGTGTCTTCCACATGCAAGGCACGGTAAAAATCATTCAATAGCACTGTGCCGTCAAACAGGTAGGTGTGGTCGTCTATTTTTTCATAATCCGGTTCATCGTCATCCGACTCATCAGCTATATCTCCCATAATTTCTTCCAAGATATCTTCCAAAGTCACAATACCTGCCATACCACCATATTCATCAATAATGACAGCCATGTGTATTTTTTTCTCTTGAAATTCTTTGAGCAGGTCGTCGATTTTTTTATTTTCTGGAACAAAATAAGCATTTCGGATAAGCGATTGCCACCTGAATACCCTGCTTTCATTAATAAAAGGAAGCAAATCCTTCACATACAGAATACCTTTGATATTATCGGGCGAATCGTCATATACCGGAAGGCGAGAATAACCGCACTCATTGATTAATGCGATCAGTTCGGGCAACTTTGTATCCACATCAACGGCTTCTACATTAATACGTGCTGTCATGATGGTGCGGGCATCAATGTTGCCGAATTTGACAATTCCCTGTAAGATATCTTTATTCTCTACAATGGCATTTGAATCCCTTTCCAAAGCATCGGAAAGTGTATCGATCGAAATACTCTGGTTTTTTTGTACACGTCTACGTACATATGATGTCGACGATACAAACAGCTTGGCCAATGGGTAAAATATTTTTTCGAATATCGATAATAAACCTGATGTCCGATATGCTACTTTCAGAGCATTTTGCGCAGCATATATTCTGGGAATCATTTCACCGAAAATTAACAGCAAAAAAGCAGCTATTGTTATTTGCAAAACCATTCCCCAAGCAGGAGAATGTACAAATTCTACCAATGAATGGGCTGTATATGCAAAAAGGACTACCACAGATATATTGACAAAACAATTTGCTATAACCGTGGTAGCCAACAATATTTCAGGTTTCAACAACAGGTTATTTATCCGCTTATTATGAAGATTTTTCTTACTTCCAAGATTTTTTAAATCGTTGGCCGATAATGAAAAATAAGCTGCTTCGGAACCGGAAATGAATGCCGATACTGCCAATAACAATAAAAGAATGACAATACAAACAATGGTCTCCAACGTGATTGGATGAAAAATAATACCGGAACTGTCAGTTACAACGGATAAATAAGGGTCTGGATCCAAGAATAGTTTAATAAGTGAACACTAAAAAGGTAAATCGTCAGGAACAGAATCTAGTTCAGTGGTTTCGATGGGTGGTATCGCTTGTTCCATGGATGTTTGAGCGGGCAAACTGGATTGTCCCTCTGGTTTTGGCCCAACCAAGTTCATCACATCAGCAAGAATCTCTGTCATGTATTGTTTATTACCATCTTTGTCATCCCAACTACGCCTTCTCAGTCTTCCTTCGATGTATAACAAACTTCCTTTGCGAACATAGTTTTCCGCAACTTTGGCCAATCCTCTCCACATAACGATATTGTGCCATTCGGTATGTTCCGGTTTGTCTTTACCCATATATTCGGTTGTCGCCAAGGGAAAACGCACCATCGTCAAATCGTTGTCCATATGTCTTACTTCAGGATCTTTTCCCGCGCGACCTAATAAAATTACTTTGTTTGCCATAATTGTTCAGTTTTTAATGAATAATGTAAGATAGTGTAACAATAATAGAAAGCATTAATTAACAACCCCATATGCCTAGTAGGCAATCAAATATTGATTTTTTTCTCTATGACTCATTCATTTTTTCGCCAGATGAAATGTCATGTGACCGTTGCAAAAGTAAAAAAAATAGTTGAAAATTAAAATATGCTTGGAATAAATCAGAGCAAATGCTTCTAATTTTGTTCTTCTCAAGCTGTTTCGCCGTTCCGCGCAAAAATTGATTTTTTGAACAGCATCAATCTGTCTTGTACATCATAGTTCGTCCGTGAGTCGCGCAATTCCTTCTTTTTTGGGGGAGGGCATCTATAAAAATAGCTATTGTTGACAACTTTATAGCGATTTTTAGCTATATTATAGCGAAAGATCGCTATTTATATGTTGTTTTTAGCTATTTTATAGCGAAATTTAGCTATTTTTATTTTTGTGTTGATTTTATAAGTCGTATTGTAACTATGTTAGTTCTTATATGTTAGCCATTTCCATAATTCCCGGTATGACATTTTTTTGCCATACATCAGTATGCCAGTACGATATATTTTTGCTGAAAGCCATATGGAGCCGATAAAAGCAGCAATGAGCAGAAACATAGATAAAGCTAGTTCAACATATGACACTCCAAAGGGAATGCGTGCCATCATCACAATAGGGGAGGTAAACGGGATAATGGAAAACCAGAATGCCAGCGCTCCATCTGGGTTTTGCATGGCATTGATCATCACCATTAGTGCGATAATTAGTGGAACAGTGATGGGTAACATGAATTGCTGGGTATCGGCATCAGTGTCTACTGCCGATCCGATAGCGGCAAACAATGAACCGTAAAGCAGATAACCACCCATAAAATAGAACAAGAAGCTGAATAGCAATACGCCAAAATTGATGGATCGCAACATGCTAAAAATCTCCTGAGCTTTTTCAGTTGCCACAGAATGGAGCATTTGGTTGTCGGAAAGCGATCCTACTATTTGCATATTACCAGTCTGTTGTAAGGCTTCTTTAGTGAGATCTGGAAGTAATAAGCTTTGTGCTGCAATAACCAATATGGCTGTGAGTATCAACCACGCCATAAACTGTGTAAGACCTACTAAGGCGACGCCTACCACTTTGCCCATCATCAGTTGGAATGGTTTGACGGATGATACGATGACTTCCACGATACGACTGGTTTTTTCTTCAATGACACCACGCATTACCTGTGCGCCGAAGGTAAAAACAAACATATAAATGAGAAAGCCAGCTACATAAGCTACTATTTTGTTCAGGATACCATGGCTTTCTTTTTCTCCCCCGTCTTCTGACAACTTGAAAGTTCGTATGGATATATTTGTCTTTATCGATTTGAGGATATTATCAAGGTTTTCGATATGATGTGCCTTCAATTTTTCTGTTTCAAGTTCTTTTTCAATAGCGTTGGCTATGTGCATGGTTAGATTCGCCGGTGGCTGTTTATAGGAAAAAAACTCAACGCCTTGTGGCGTGTATGTGATATATGGCGGAATGTACAGTATGCCGAAATATTCAGTTTTTGCAAGATTTTTTTTAAAATTTTCTAACTTGACATCTGTTGCGTAGGTGAATTTGAATTTGGCAGTTTCGGGGATTTTATGGACAAAAAGCTGTGAACTGTCGATGACTACAATTTGTTTGACTCCTTCGTCTTCCATGGTGGCGAACCACATCGGAAGTATCATCATAGCGGCAAATAAGACGGGTCCTAACAAGGTCATCACGATGAAGCTTGTTTTACGGATGCGGGTCAGGTATTCACGCCGTATAATAATGGAAGTGGTGCTCATTTCGTAGTACTTTCTTTGACTTTTTGGATAAAAATATCATTCATACTTGGTAGGAGTTCATTGAATGAGATGACCTTAACATGTGTAATAGCAATGGATAATAGTCGATTACCCATTTCCGAAGGTGTGTGTACCGTGATTTTCACATGTTGTCCGGGAACACGGTTGGTGATTTGGCAGTCTGTAGCTTCCAAAGCTTTGACTAACGCAGTTTCGTCGCCTTCGAAACATAATTCGTATTCGCCCGATTTATATTCTTGCCTGATACGGGTAACATTACCCTGTAGGATACATTTTGACTTATTGATAAGCGATATATGGTCACACATCTCTTCTACTGATGCCATGTTATGGGTGGAAAGAATGATGGTGGTCCCTTGTTCTTTTAATTGAAGAATTTCTCTTTTGAGTAGGTCAGCATTAATAGGGTCGAAGCCGCTAAATGGCTCATCGAGAATAAGCAGTTTTGGGTGATGCAACACAGTGGTTACAAATTGTACTTTTTGTTGCATTCCTTTAGAAAGCTCTTCAACCTTGCGATTCCACCAGCTTTGTATTTCGAATCGTTCAAACCAATAGCGGACTCGTTCGTATGCTTCCGCTTTACTGAGACCTTTCAGACGTGCTAAATACAACACTTGTTCACCGACTTTCATCTTACGGTATAAGCCACGCTCTTCAGGAAGGTATCCGATTTGTGCAGTATCGTTTCGTTGTAGTCTACGTCCCATAAAGAGTACTTCCCCTTTATCAGGAGCTGTGATCTGGTTGATGATACGTATGAGTGTTGTTTTTCCTGCACCATTCGGGCCGAGTAAACCATAAACGCTACCTTGGGGCACATCTATACTGATATGGTCGAGTACTTTTGTCTCGCCATACTGTTTGTCAATATCAATAGCGGTTAAAATATTGTTTTGCACTTTATTTGTCCTATCCACAGTTGAAGGTGCAAATGTAATTATTTTTGTTTTGGAATCACTCACTTCAAGCTTTATATAAAACAAAGAACCTGTCGTTATTCAACAACAGGCTTTTTGTGACTTTGGTGTTCGTGTAGCGATTGATTGTCTTATTTATGAGGCATCATATATGCTTCATTTAAAGGAATCTTTTTTAAGCGGATCTCTTTTTTCCTGCTATGATACCTTTGGGATAACAATGTCACAGGCATCGCCGAACATTCTGGTCGTTGAGTCATGGTCTTTTGGGGTTATTGCTGGATAACACCAAGATGGTTGAAAATCATCCCCTTCGTCGGAAAAAAAAAGAACTTGGTAACATTTATTATCACGGAAACAACAGGTCATTGTTCCTCGTTTGTATTCTATTTCCATCACCTCGTCAAAGGTATTTATTTGTCTATTCCGGAACATACGTTTTATAGCAGACGGCGTGCTTCCTATGATATGTTCCACATCCATTTTTTTGAACATGCGATTCTGTTTATAATAATGGGAAATAACATAATATGTTATTATACGTACAAAAATATAATGAGTTTGTAAAATACCATATTTTTTAAAGTAATATATTTTGCGTTTCGTCAAAATTAACCTCAAAATAAACAAATACCTTGATTTAGGGTAATCCGTTTGAATTTTAGCATTGAAAAATAAAATGACAAAATATTTAAAAAATATATGTCAAATTTCATACCTTTCTTTTCATCCAATGTCCGGTAGCAAGATAAGTAAATGATGCAGCGATCAGTACGATACCATATATGCCATCGGCCAGCCAAACGTACACGATACCCCAATGCCAGACTTCGACTGCTAAAATGATGACGGCAATATACACGAAGGTTGCAATCGTCTCAATTAGTAGGGAAATATGTGTGTTGCCTGTACCCGAAACGATATTAAAACAGACAAAACCAATACCAAAAACCAACGCGGAAATGCACATGGTGGGCATAATACTTTAGGTGGCTTCGCCCAAGGCTGGAATATTGGTATAAATGGACGTGATGAAATCCGAAAAAATAAAAGTAATTGTTTCCAGAATCAATATGGAAATACCAGTAAACACGATCACCTTTTGCATAATGGGATAGATAAGCAATGCTTTGTTGCGACCAATACTGTAGCTGACCAGCGAGCTTGCTGCCGAAGCAAATCCCCAAACGGGCAACAAAAATATAGTATATAGACTACGGCCGATATTGGATATAGCTAACTCTAAGGTACCCAATTTTTCAATCATGATGAAAAAGAGAAACCATGATGCCACAGACAGAAAATTTTGTAAAGAAGCAGGGACCGATATTTTAATCAAATTTGTCATTACAGCTGTGGAATAGGATGTTTTTTTGAAAATACGGTATATTCGGTAGTCTTCGTTCCAGAAAATATATACCATATAGACTACTACTGCAGATATTTCGGCAATAACACTACCCAAAGCAGCTCCACGTATACCCATGGCGGGAAATCCGGCATGTCCGAAGATTAATAGCCAATCAAACACAATGTTGACAACAACCATGAGGCATGTGATGTAGGATATGATTTTAGTGCGAGCAATACCGACAAAAAAGGCCTGGCATATATAAATGATGAATCCAAACAGGATTCCCCAAACGCGTACATCGAAAAAGGCGGTAGTTACATCTAATATTTCCGGAGATTTGATGAGAAACGACAAGATAGAGTTACCTGCATATCTGAATAACCACCATAATATGATGGCAAATGGTACCATGAAAAATAACGCATGATGTAAGACTTGCCCAATCATTCCTTGTTGTTCTTGCCCAAGTCGACGGGCAACAATGATTTGGACGCCAATACTGAATCCCATTCCCAACATCATCATTGCCAGGTAAAAAACTCCGCCCAATGCAGCAGCTCCCAAGGACGTCTCGTCCAAGTGTCCAATGAAGGCTGTATCTGTGATACTCAACAAATTTTGAGCAACATTACCTATGATGATAGGATAGGCAATTTTCCAAATGCGACTGGTTTTGATGGAACTCATAGAAAAAGGCAAATATTATTTTACCTGTGATGTTACAGGCAAAATACCGAAATTTGGATTTTCGGAAGTGTTTTTACAATATATGGTTTAAGAAAACAGAGTAATTACCAATTGGAAAAAGCAGCATTGAAGATGTCGTCTATTAGTTCCTTCAATATGGAATCGACTGCCTCCTGCTCTATAGAAGGAAATGACACACCACTTGAATATTCAAAGAAGCGGGAAAACGATTGGTCGAAGCTATTTTCCGGCTTCACTTCATTTGTAAATTTTATTTTTACTACAATGGTCAGACGATCCTTAGCAGCAGTCCCCGCAGCTGTAACATCCTGAGGTTGTACGTTATATCCAGTTATTGTGCCTTCAAATACCACGTCGGCACCATTGTTCACCAGTTTCAAGCTAGTACTTGATTGGATTTTGTCTTTCAAACTTTCTGTGATCTGATTACTAAGTCTGGGGTTGACTTGTTCGGCTCTGTTTTCAATATAATTAACCTGACAAGTTTTGGCAGGAGCAACTGATGCGCCAGACATATTAAAAGTCACTTTTCCACATGAATTGGCTAATAGCAATATCATGGGAATAGTGATAAAATAAATAATTTTCATGAATGAATATTTTTCTAATCTAAAAGTCAAATTGTGTGTCTTATTCTAGGTTATATTCTTTAATTTTCCTGTACAGTGTGCGTTCCGAAATGCCAAGTTCTTGTGCAGCGTTGCGGCGGCGTCCATCATGTTTTTCCAAAGCTTTTTTGATCAATTCTGCTTCTTTTTCCGATAAAGATAAAGATTCATCATAAATTTCTTCAGTATCTTCAATAGCTGCACTTTTTTTTGCAGGTGCAGTACCTTCGTATGGTTTTGTACCCTGGGTGAGCATATCTACATTACTGTATGATTTGTTATATAGCAATGGCTCTTTTTCGTTCTCATTTTGCCTGATATCAGCCGCTACTAATTTTTTCAATTCATTTACATCATTCCGCATATCGAACAGGATTTTGTACAAAATCTCCCGTTCCGATGCAAATGATTTGTCTTCGTTTTTGCTATAATATAGGGCTGGCAATTGGCTTGAACTATAATCGGGCAGGTATTGCCGTAAAGTGTCGGCATGGATATCGCGTTGATGTTCGATGACTGATATTTGTTCGGTGATATTTTTTAATTGTCGTACATTGCCAGGCCAATAATATGATTTGAGCATGCTTTGGGCATCTACATCTAATTGGATCGCTGGCATACGGTACTTTTCGGCGAAGTCAAGTGCGAATTTTTTAAAAAGCAGATAGATATCTTCCGGACGTTCACGTAATGGCGGTACGAAAATGGGTACAGTATTCAGACGGTAATATAAATCTTCGCGGAATTTTCCTCGAGCAATTGCTTCTGGGATACTGACATTGGTTGCTGCAATCACCCTTACATTGGTTTTTAAAACTTTGGATGAACCCACTTTGATAAATTCTCCTGTTTCGAGTACACGCAACAAACGTACTTGAGTTGCCATGGGCAATTCTGCTACCTCGTCAAGAAAAATGGTACCGCCATTAGCCACCTCAAAATATCCTTTTCGGTGTTCTAATGCACCTGTAAACGAGCCTTTTTCGTGGCCAAACAGTTCCGAATCGATAGTGCCTTCTGGAATAGCGCCACAGTTTACAGCAATATACTGGCCATGTTTACGTGCGCTGTTTTGATGGATAATCTGGGGAAAAGACTCCTTGCCAACGCCGCTTTCGCCCGTCACTAATACCGATAAATCGGTTGGCGCTACCTGTGTGGCAATATCAATTGCCCTATTAAGCGCAGGGGCATTACCAATAATGCCAAAACGCTGCTTGATTCTTTGTATTTCTTCCATGGTATAAATGTGCCTTGCAAAAGACAACAAATTTAATGTTTTTGTTTCAAATAATGGCTATTGATTTCGTGTTGATGAAAAATTTAGGCATTTGTAACATTCTTTTTTCTTTTACGTATACTCATATATAGTATCGTGCTACAGTTTCCATTTAGTGTTTTTTATATTTTCTTTCATACAACGGATGACTTCAAATGATACAGATCACAAATAAGTTAAACAATTTGGTAGATGCAATTGTTCGTGCTTTGGATGCTGACAGGATATGTTTTATGAATCCTGTTACATTGGAAATGGAGGACATTCCTAATGATGTGCTTATTGGGATGTATTACGACGAAGCATGCCAGAAAGCGCTACAGCGTGTAGATAGTTGGGGTAAGGTTATTACAATTGATTCTCCCGAAACGATTCAAACGATGAAGGTTTTTGTGGATAATTGTCTTCCTTTCGGGAATTTGAAAGAACAATTATACAACATATTAACATTACGTCACCCACACAAACCATTTCAAGAAATGGTACATCATTCGGGTTATTATGACAAATGGCTTACCTATCGTCGCCGGCAAATGACGAGGCATGTCAAACGAAAACTGGAGAATAGTCTAGCGTAGAAGTCGCCCCTGCCAAGTATCAAGCTCTTCCAGACGTTGTTCTAACATACGCCATAGTTCAACGTTGCGTATCAACCCCCAACCCAGGCTAACCATGTAACGCGGAGGCATTTCGTTAGCAAAACGTTCTACAACAATATCCGGTCGCAAGTGTTCGAGAAATTGTACCGTAAAATCTATATACTCTTTACATCCGAAGAGTTGAAAGGTTTCAGGATGTTCGGCATATTGTTTGGCAAACGCAGTATTAATCGAGATTTGTAGCTGATGTAATTTGAGGGTATTTAATGGTAAACGATTGATTATTTCCGCTTCATTTAACATTTCATGTCTTGACTCTCCCGGAAGCCCGAATATCAAATGTGCTCCAGTTTGAATCTTTCGTTCCGCCGTAGCTTTAATGGCCTGCACACTTTGTGCATACGTATGGCCGCGATTGATACATTCCAATGTCTTGTCATAGCAGCTTTCAATACCATATTCAACAACTACATAATGGGCTTTACTCAGTTCAGCCAAGTAGTCCAAGATTTCATCATTTACGCAATCGGGTCGTGTGCCGATAACAATCCCCATTACATCGGGAACAGATAACGCTTCGTGATAGACACTTTGTAATCTATCTAACGGAGCATATGTGTTTGAATAAGCTTGAAAATAAGCTAAATAACGGTACGCTTTGCGGTATCTAATTTTATGAAACTCGATGCCTTCGAGAATTTGTTGCCGAACGCTTTTTTCAGGCTTGCAATACGATGGATTGAAAGCATCGTTGTTACAATAAGCGCATCCTCCATGGCTCACTTTACCGTCGCGGTTGGGACATGTGAATCCCGCATTAATGGTTAGTTTCTGGACACGTTCACCATAGTATTTACGGAAATATTCCGGATATGAATTAAATCGACGTTGATGTCCCCAAGAATACAATGTTTAGATACGATTTAGATACAAAGTGGGAATACGTTTGTTATAACCTAACAAATTTTCCCGACCAAAAATTCTTGTTGTTTCGGGCTCGAATAATATACATACCATATGGCAAACTGCTGATGTCTATTTCGACTCGTAAGTACATCACATCGCCGATCAACATCATTTCTCTATTTAATTCGTATACAGGCATCTGCTTGCCGGTAGGATCAAAACAATCTAACACAATAGATTTTCCGTCGTCAACTACTTTATCGATAAAAGCATATGCAATGTTATCCTGGCCATATTGGAACCCGACTTTTACACTGTGATATGGATTTTGGTATGATTGTGATTGGCCTTTGCCAAATCGCCCAATAGCTTTTACTGCCAATGAATAATAGGTTGATGAAGTTTCGTCGCTTAAAGATCTCCAAGATCCTCCATCTTCGATATATAGCGCCGATACACCCTGGTATGAACGCTTTGTCTGGTATACAGCAAAAGTGTCAATAGTACTATTATATTGGATGCTATAACCAACAAAATAATTACCAGTTACCTTTACTGTGTTCTTACAATAGATATGCATTGGATACTGGCGATAATCGGATGTTACAACGGTGTCTTTTGAATATACCAGCACCGATGGGTATTCGTCTCCTTTCCAAATGGAAAACTTTACTTTTGATCCCTTGGTGAACACTTTGGCAATGTGGGCTTCTATACCAATAATTTGTGCTACTGTATCATTTTCAAATTTTTCGGCGAAACTTGTCCAACGATTGTTATTATGACCTGTTAAATAACCCCACCTGTTGGAAGCAATGAGTAACTCTGTTTCATTGTACCCAATATGGCTCATTGTATCGCAAGTGCCTTCAAATGGCGCAATAGGATCATACCCACCGAGTGATGTAATTCCTTTATTTTCTGGATCTAATAATGATTTAAGAATGCCATTCGAGGAGTTATTCCACATCTCACAAAATTTGGCATAACAATCGTTTTCCGCATAACCACATTTGGCAGTTCCGCCACCTGTTAGTGCACCGACGACCATATGATTTTGATCAAACAAGGGACTTCCGGATGAACCTTGTTCAGTAAGACCAGCATCCCATTGTGCTACTTTCCAATGCGCATTTGTGGCATAGGTATATTTCGTTTCTGAGTCCGTAAAAGTAACAGATGTCAAAGGTTCATTTGTAATCGATATCTTCTTTACATCGCCTTGTGGATGGTGAATTCCTGTGCCATTTTCCGGGGCGTCTGTCGATGCATTCCATCCCGCATAATAAGGATGATGAGCCATTGTTATAGCGCCGTCGCTTAGTTTCAACAAAGTAAAATCCAATTCTTTTTTGGTGGTCAACAATGTAGAACCTACAATTCCTGTTGGAAGAGAAGGAGATGTCGCTGCGCTACAGGAGGTTTTTTCATATTCGAAATAAAATATTGCTGATGACGCTTCGCTATCTACAGAAATACAATGGTTGGCTGTGAGTATGTATGGCTTTTTAGTGGTCGTTGCCTGATTCAGCAAAACACCGGAACATAGATGTATTGCGCCGCCACTTCTATAGGATATCCTTACTATCGCTCGTTTTTCTCGTTGCCAATGATTACCTTCCTTGCAATTAATATCAATATTACATTTCAAAGCAGCCATTGAAGTAATTTGATCTTGTCCGAAAATATCGCGAAATCCGTAACCGACAGCAGTAATCGTAAAATAATCCAACGATGATACAGACAACGGTATGTTCCATTCCACAATTACCGTATTACCTGCTATCTCTTGGATGGGCAATATGCCTTCGTTTTTGTTGTTTTGGGCATCAAACGGACCAACAAGAGATGTTCGATCTTCGCTATACACATATAACGACATGCCCGCTTGAAATTGGTAGTTTTCCAGTAGCAGGTTTAACGAAGAAGCATTTTCCGCGTGTACACCAATACGCCACACCAAGCCTTTTCCCGGAATAGTGTCCCATTGTCCGGATGTTCGCGGATTTAAGTCAACATTGATATCTATGGCATATACCCATGACTTCAGTATATCCCCATCACTGTTTTCTTCAGCCAGGATTTTTTCAATTTTTTCTACGGGTTCGGATAAATGAACAAAAGTGGTTAAAGCTGGCAACTCATGTTGAAAACTCCATGCTGTTGTCTGTCGATTTTGTGCAAATGAAGGTGTGAAAAACCAACTACACAAAACGATATATGTGAGAATTTTTATGTACAACTTATTACCCAATTATGATACGGGATTAAATAATAAACACACACTACTTTCGAGTTATTAATTTTGAACTGAGCTGCCGACAGATAGTAAGAGTTTCATCTTGTTCACCAAAACTTCTACTTGGAAAGGCTTGCTAATGTATTCATCCATTCCCGAAGCCAAGCAATGTTCCCGATCACCGGCAAGCGCATTAGCGGTGATGGCAATGATGGGGGTCGGGACAGAAGTGTTCGTACCCTCTATTTCGCGTATTTTTTTAGTTGCTTGTATGCCATCCATAATAGGCATTTGGATATCCATCAGGATAATATCATATTTGGTTTTAACAAACATATCCACTGCTTCTTGCCCATTATTAGCAACATCAATGTTTTTAACGAGCTTTTGAATGCTAAGAATTACTATTTTTTGGTTGATTAAATTATCTTCCACCAATAAAATATTGGCTTCTTTTAAATCAACCGTTAAATTATCAGATGTCATTTTGGTATTTGCCGGGGTTCCGTGAAACTCCTCCTGTTCCAATGCATCTGCATTTTTGTCTTTAGGTAATGTTAACGGTTTGTTGAATGATAATGTAAAATGGAACAATGTCAAATAACTTTCATAAGACACGGTTAATTTACCACCTGACAAATTGATTAATTTAGATGAAATGGAATAGTTCAACATATCAGTATCTATTTTTCCATCTTGTGGTTCTACATAATCCAAATGATCGCTGACTTTTATTTCGAAAACGACATCATACAACCGTTCGGTTTCTTGTCTTATTTTGTATAAAATGATGATATTGATTTTTTCAGCTTTCTTGTTTTTGATAATGGCATCAATGAGCGTTAAGAAAATTTGCTTGATTAGTATCGGATTGCCCTCGAACATATACGACCCCTGTGCATTTGGCTTTAAAGCAATATTGTATTCGTTACTTTGACCGACGAAAAGTTGTACTGTGTTGTTTAGTAGGGTTTGCAGATTGAACACAATATTCATTGGTTTGGTATCCACTATCCCGATGGATGGGACTTTGGAGGCAATCATATTCACGACATTGACAAGATTACTGGCAGATGCCAGGATAGTTTCTACCCAGTCTTTTTGTCGTTGACTCAATGGAGCTTCGTTCAGTAAATTTCCAATGAGCACAATATTGTTGAGTGGAGTACGTATCTGATAAGATAACTCAGAGATAAATTCATCCTTGATTTGTGCCTCTCTTTGGATGTCAGATATCTTGTTGTCACTGGCGCTGACCAGCTCTTCATTAATAGTCAGAAAAACGCCAACAATCATAATGGTGATGGTTCCAGCGAGAAGATATGCCGCTAAAAAGTAAAAATCTTCAGCCAAGAGGATGCCGCAGACAAAGTAGGTAAGGATGAAAAGAAAAGAAGCAATATTGCCCTTTTTAGCACCAAACAACATGCCTATCACGAAAGGATAAATCACACAATGTATTCCACCCAAGCTGACGTACCCTCTGAACAACAAGGCAAGTGTGCATAATGAAAACCCAATGCAAGTTATCCAGCGTGAATAAGCGTTATAATGTTTTTGATGACGGGCAACAAAGTAGAGGATAAGTGCTAATACTCCAGTGCTTCCGTATATGATGCCGGCATCAGCATGGCCTATGAACCATGAGACAATACCGGAACAGAACATGAAGAAGCCGCCTAAAAATAAAAATATTCCCAAAAAAATATCTTGACACCGGATAAGCCAATGAGCCGATTTATCCTTTCCAACCTCCAAAAAATCTATAATAGACTTATACATACATTAATACGTAATTTTGATTTTATGGATGTCATCTGTCGTATACCAACATGAATATAGCATAAAATCAGGCAACAAGTATACTTCATATTTTTCAGATATGAAAATATTATTGAAATATCCTGATAAATTTTGTTTTATTGCTGAATATTCCTTGCTTATCATCAAATATTTACTTTATGGGTGTTTTTTTAACGAACATAAAAGTATACATTTGTACGAATTTTATGTAAAAAGGTTTTAGGTAAAGATGATTTTATGCAAATAAAATATCTCCTGATCATCGTTTGTTGGCTGGTATACACACCGTTGTCTACATTGTTTGCACAGCCAGACAATTCGTCAACCAATATGACGAAATATACTCCCGATTTTAAATTCAAGGATGGGTTGTACTTGAATTTTGAACAGGTAAGGCTCAATAAGCCTATTGCCAGATCGCGGATCTTGACTTCTGTTGATTATAAGAGCAAAACTTTTTATGATGAAATAACTGAAGGAAAGACCATTGCCTATTTTGATGATCTGGGTAATAGTCAGGAAGTAAACGTCAATCAAATATGGGGATACGGCAAGAACGGTGTATTGTATATCGGAATAGGAGGAGCATTTAATCGGATTACCGTTGTAGGTAGTATTTGTCATTTTGTCGCAAGTATAACGACCTATTCTGACCGTTATAACTATGGACCTTATGGGTATGGGGGATATTATCCTTATGGGTATTCACCGTATGGATATTCGCCATATGGGTACTCTTCTCCGAGTTACAGAACTACCGAGATGCGGCAATTTCTTTTAGACTTTAATACGGGTAAAGTGCTGGATTATGACACTAAAAGTGTGGGAATTTTATTGATGTCTGATCCTGAGTTACATGATGAATATTCCGGATTGAGATCTAAAAAGCAAGATCAACTCAAGTTTATGTATATTCGCAAATACAACGAGAAACACCCATTATACATTCCTAAATAATTCGTAATTCATTAGATGATGAAACTATTCCGCTGCGCCATCTTGGCGATCGCACTTTTACCATGGACGCATTTCATTGATGCGCAAGAATATGTTCCTACAGCTGCCGATATTCGCCGATTTGCCCAAACTACTACGATGATGGTACAGGAGAGTAATCCCATATGTGAATATAACCTGACAATGAGTGATATTGTTCCCAATGAGTGGACGATTACTCCATTTAGTTTTATGCCATGGAAAGATTTTGAAACAAAAAGAAAAGATAAGACCTTGTCCTTTGTTTTGCTGAACAAAGTCACCATTGAAAAGGACAAAAGCGATGCTACGTATTTATTCATCAGTTTATTACTTGGCGGAGATGCCAAAGGTTTATCGGTCATGCCCGATTTATGTTCCATTCCTTTGTCCTATTATGGGGCGAAAGAAGACACATATGTTTATAAAATAGGGATATTTTTGAGGTTCATGCAGAATCATGTACAAGTGATTACCAAAGATCCGCAGATAGCATCTAAAAATATCTTTTTATATTATAATAAAAATATCCAGAAACTCAGTGACAAAACCTTGTATCTGGTTGCTGACGAGTTAGCGAAAGATGTCAATACTGAGGCTAAAATTAAAAAAGTATACAACGGCCCATTCAAACTGGTTACCCGTGAAGACATACAGCAAGCAATCGCGGATAAGGATCCGAACGTGGTTTTTTTACACAAAGTGGGCCCCGGCGCGAAAAACCGGAATACTAATGCACGTTGTTACAAAATATTGGTTGGAGCAGCAGATGCTCAATTCTACTACTCCGACTATCATAAAATTAGTGACAAAGAGCCCGATGGATTCTTGTTATCTGATTTTAAAAAATTATCGAGAAAAAATTGATCAATAGTTAGCATTTGTTTCCATGGATATGCCTTCATGGTTATTGATGGTTGTCGATTAATCTTTTGTATACAGACATGTTGGGACGTCTGTGGTTAATGTTCCCGTTTTTTAATATTTACATTAAAGTATGTAATGTAAATATTAACTTATTTAATATAAATCTTAATTTATTTAATGTTTATATTAAAAATATTAATGTAAACATTAAAATCATATGCGTAAAACCATGAAATAGCCGATTACTTTTCATCGTTATCCATTAAGATATTCTAGAAGTTAATTCAATGTTATTTCCTGCGGATAAGTTGGGATGAAACTTGGGGCAGGTAGAGGATCGGAGGTAGTGAACTGTAACATGTTTCCTATATTCTGGTTAAAGCGGGGATAATAGCCAAACTTTAATACCAACGTGCGGAAAACGAGTAGATCATTACGGATACGTACACCAACTCCCAACCCCCAATAGAAATTACTTGGAGCAAACAATTGTCCATTCGCTCTGAGCCATCCTCCGTCAAAAAATGAAAATACAAGAAATCGAAACCCAATCACATTCAGCGGAGTAAACACATCAGTTTCGAGATTGACCATGAAACGCTCCGAACCTTTGGCTTCCAGATCAGAATAATAAGTATGCATGTTGCTAAGCGTGCTGAAATAAACGTAATCTACCAATCCGCCGACAGGATTGATAGATTTGGCATAATTGATATTGATAAATTGTCGCAGCCTGTTTTTACCCGCGTTGAACAGTGGTGTGAAATAACTGCCATTGAGTTGTAGTACACTTTGGAAAAAGTTACCGTCCTTGAAATGTGAGCCAATAGCGCCACGACCATACAGGTTGCCAAATTTGTAGAGGTTACCGGCAGCCATTGAAAGTGACACATACATACTTTCAAAAAAATCGACATACTTGTTATAGCCCAATTGTCCTGAAACATTGTATCCATAGGCGATATTTTCAGTGACACCGAAATTATGGATCATATATTGTCGGTAATACCGTTGCCGGAAAAAGCTGTATTGTGTGAGGAAACTTTTATTGGCAACATATTCATACTGCATTGGATGGGGTGTAGTAGGCGCTATCTTTTGGTATGACGGATTGTTGTCGATGTAGCGTATGGCCAACGACAGTCGTTTGGCTGATCCATGCTTGAATAAATCGAACGCTCGCCCCAACGTTATCGAAAAACTCTCATTGCGCGGAGGATTGATAGAATCCCATGGTATCACGCTCAATCTTTGATTGATTGCATAGTAACTCAATTGTCCATAATAACGTAACGAGGTTTGCAAGGGTCTTTCTGCTGACAGATTTAATGTTGTAATGTACATCTCATCTAAATACGAACCATTTAAATTAATGAAGGTTTTCAAGAAATTAGTATAACTATATCCGAGGCCATATCCGAAATGTCGATTGTAATTAGTATTGTGTATCCCTCTCAACCAAAACTCGCTCCCGATGCCGAGAAAGTTTTTATCATAAATTTCCATATCAATCGATTTGGCCGTTAAGCTATGTATTTCGAGCCCAATGGCAAAAACATCGCGAACAATCACCGTTACATCGGCCGTTCGCGTGTGGGAAATGGAGTCAATTTGAATACGTGCATCGTGTATGTAGCCGGTATTACGGAGAAAAGCTTCACTTTCAGCAATAACCAACGGGTCGATTACATCGCCGACTTTAAACATCAAATCACCACGGACAATATATTGTTTGGTTTTGGTATGGAGTTTATTAGCCGTTGTAGCGAGCCAATGAGCTCTGCGGCTGGAATCCGGATGATTGGGATCGCCTGTTTCGAACGGCTCTAAGACAATAATTTTTATATCATTAATCACAAACCCGTCAAACGGTTTGAATTCTTTGTCTATGGAACCTTCCGTTTTTTCTCCGGACAATAATGCAGGTTCGCTAAAAAGTACACCATAAAGGTTATCAGTCCACTTTTTTTTCGCGGCAATTGATTTAACTTCTTGTATTTGTTCTCGCTCGCGTGCTGTAATAGTCGTGTCGCTTTCGAGAATATCGGCTTGATGGATATGATGATGTACGGTGTCGGCGGAGTAATGCGAAGATCTCACTTCCAAACACGAAAGCCATAGTCCGATAAATAGAAAATATGTAAATAAAACCCCATTGGGACATTTCACTCGTGAAGTGAACTTACAAATTAAACGAAAGTCCTCCTCCGAAAGAGAATTGATATACACTTGAGTAAGAGCTTATTCCTACGCCCGCACCACCTGTGCTGATGTACATGCTTCCACCTACACCCTGTACGATCGATTGTACTTGAGCTTGTGCAAATAGGGCAATATGGGCAGACATCCTGATTTTCACACCAAACTTGCCATCCCATGCGAATTTAGTATAAGAATCGCCATTTTTGACATTGAGCATGGCCATACCCGCTCCTATACCAACATAAGGAGACACTACAGAAAGGGCGCCAGGGCCTTGGAAATATTTGATAATGTCAAACATCAGATAGTTGATTGCGGTTGCGTCGCTGTTTTGATTGACTTGATAATTATAGGCATCATAAATGGGGACATGTGTGTCCATATGCATATATGAAATCCCCAGAGAAATTTTCGGACGAAATTCATATTCGAGAATGCCACCATATTGTGCACAGTCTTCAATATAACCATCATAAGAATTACTGAAATAGATATTGTCCTGGAGTGTGTAACCAACAAAACCGGATATCGATACTTTGGATTGCGCAAAAGCAGTTACAGAGGTTATTACCAACATGAAGCTAAAAATAGATTTGATTTTCATACGCCTGCGTTTAAATCTAAACTTTAATGATGTTATGTTGGATATATAACGCTTTTGTTGGAAAAAAGTTTACATAAATGCTTTATGATTTGATTAAATGTAATGATTGTAGGAGTTTTTCCGTAGATAAGTATTCTGTATCTATGATAATATGAGCACGACAATAGCAAGGTTCACGTTCAGCTAGTTTTTCTTCGATATATTGTTGTAATTCTTTTTCTGACTTTCCTTTAATGAGCGGCCGTTCTGTCCAGGAACGCATGAGACGTTTTGCCAATGCTTGTGGCGACGTTTTTAGATATACCACTTTGCCGTTGGATAACATCGTATCCATATTGTCATGATGGCAAGGCATGCCGCCTCCGGTAGCTATCACTGTATAGTCGAGTGGCAAAAGCTCATGCAGCGTATGATGCTCAATTTGCCGGAAATCCATTTCACCTCTATCTGCGAATATTTGTCCAACTGTCATTCCGTATTTCTCTTCTATCACTCGATCGGTATCAATAAATTCAAAACCTATCGGAGCTGCAAGTCTTTTCCCGATGGTGGTTTTTCCACTACCCATGAAACCAACTAAAAATATTTTCATCTGCCAGCTTTAATATGGTTTCCAATCATTGTTTAACATTATATGATTGGATTTTAGTGCAATATTTTAATTGTTGATAATCAATAGAATAAAAAATATATTTATCGTTTGAGCATCCAATGAGCTCATCATATACTTTTTTCACCCGTATATATACATGCAATTCCACCACTCAACGAGCGAAAGTTGCTTTTAGAAAACCCACATTCGTCCATTTTAGCAGTAAAAGTACCATAATTAGGAAATGATTGCACCGAATCGGGTAAATAATAGTATGCCTGTGTATTTTTCGAAACCAGACGCCCAACCAAAGGAAGGATGCGAAAAAAATAAAAGCGGTAAAGGTTACGGAATATTTTGTTTCGGGGCATGGAAAATTCAAGGATGACCGCTTTGCCGCCTGGTTTCAATGCCCTGTACATTTCCTGTAACCCTGTTTCCAGGTTTTCAAAGTTACGTACGCCAAACGCACACGTTACGGCATCGAAACTATTGCTTTCAAAAGGGATATTTTCCGAATCTCCATGCAGTAAACTGATCTTTTGTGTCAACTTTTTTTGCGTAATTTTTTGCCGCCCAATATTCAGCATGCCATCCGAAATGTCAATTCCGGTAATATGGTTGGGTTGAAGATGTTGATATAACACGATGGCCAAATCTCCGGTTCCTGTGGCAACATCGAGCACTTTGTCGAGTTGCCTTTCTCGTAATTGGTTTACCGTTTTACGGCGCCATATTTTATCCATATGAGCAGATAAAAAATGGTTGAGGAAATCGTAGCGCGGGGCAATATGGTCAAACATTTGTGTGACTTGCTCTTTCTTTCCTTCCTCTTGTGCACTCATCTACGCCCGGTGTTATTTTTTGTTTTCAGCATGTTGCACCATACCTCCATATATACTTTTACCTGGCGCCCATGTATTGTTTTTTATAATCACTGATAAAACCGTAGGAAGTATCGTCAATACGTATTTCTTCACGTGTTACATGCCCAAGTGTCAAGAACGGGACTTCGGTTTCCATCATGAAGTCAATGAAGTCTGTTTCGCGTGCAATCGCGACGCTCACTATGATACGCGATGGCGATTCGCCGAACAGAAAAGCATCCTTACGGATTTCTTCATCTACAGTGATATCAAATCCAAAACTACGTACCATGGATGATTCGAGCAGAGCCATGAATAAACCGCCTTTTGTTACGCTATGTGCCGACTTAACTAGTTTACGTGCGATGATTTTTTGAGTAGCGCGTAACAATTTGATTTCATCATCCATATTGATATGCGGCGGCGGAGTATCCCAGACATCGTGATACGTACGGATGTATTCCGAAGAGTTAATGTCATCAACCGATTTTCCAAGCATATAAATCATATCGCCTTTTCCTTTGAACGACATAGTCATATGTTGATGCTTATCGTTCAGGAACGCAATACTTCCAATGGATATATTGTGAATGGGGTGACTGGTTGATGGCACACAATTGATACTGATTCCTGAAGAAGCCATTCCAACTTGCTTACATGTCATCGCAATATGATCATTCACGGTACGCAAGTATTTTTCGGCTTGTTCTTTGGAAGAATCGCTATAATTCAAGCATCCTGTCAGTGCGCTTGGGGTTCCGCCAGAACAAATGATTTTGCGCAAAGATTCGGCCACTACAAGATTCACAGCCTCTGGATGTTGTTGTATATCGTATGTGTTATTACAGAACGCCAAAGCCAAAGCATGCCGCGACCCTTTAATTTGCATTACAGGAGCATCGGAAATAAAGTTGGTGCTTAGGTTATTAGTGCCTATAGTGCTGTCAAACTGCTCGTATATCCATTGTTGTGACAATAAATTAGGGCAAGTCAACATAAATTTCGCCACTTCGTTAAAATCTTCAGGTAGTGATACTTTTGTGATAGGCGGATTAGGAGTTGCTTGCGACACATGTATATCCGTTTTCGGAATATTCTGATTGAATGTCGACAATAAGGATATGGACAGATCAGCGACAGTTTTTTGATGGTATGTTACTGACAATTTGCGTTCGTTGATTACATTACCTATTTGTATCCATTGTTTATTCCATTTCTGACATGCTTTTTCTATTTTTTTATGATCTTCCTTTCTTGTGATGACAATGACTTTGTCAGGGACGTATTCCAATAATCCTTGAAAATCTCCAGATTCATCTATCAAGATATCAACACCTAATTTCATGCCATGTGTACCATCGGTGAGCATATCAATACAAGCTCCGATAGTACCATTTTTGCCAACACTTTGAACGGCCACAAGTGCACCTTCATCATGCAAGTCACATATCAGTTCATATAAAGTTCTTCCTGAAAAGGCATTTGCTTGCACCTGTTTTTCCACCTTGTTGGCGCCAATCAAATATACAAGGTTATTTGTGCCGGAACACCCGGATGAAAGCATCATAGAACGATCTATCAATCCTATGGTGAGTAAATTGGTCGTTATGCCTTGCTGTTTCGAACCGTCAAAATGCACACTTCCTCCTATCATTGGTACCCCGTATGTATTACCGTACGAACCAATTGCTTTAATGGTATTTTTAAGTTCCATTTGTACAGAAGCATTTTCTGGAATGCTGGATGATAGTGACAAAAGGGACGCTAACGGCTGCGCACCACGAACAAACAATTCTTGATACATCTTGCCGCTTATCAATGCAAACTGTTCAGCTATCTCTTTAGCGTGTTGTACATGTATTGGCTCTGACTTGAACACACAAGCGTAATCCTCCGTCAATTCAACTATTCCTGCTTTATTTTTGGATTCGTGAGTGAGCAATGCGGTATCTTCGTCGATCATAAATCGTTCGGAGAGTTGATGCACGTAGCTATCGTATAACATACGCATCACTTTTTGCTCTAAAACGCTAAGTTCTCTACCAATACCTTGGACAAGTTCAGCTATTTTCTTTTCTAAACTGATGATTTCTTGTCCATCACAAAGTGGTTTATCGCATTTGTTCATGAGGTTGTTTTTGTTTTTACAGACCTGAAGGCAACACATGCCGCCTTGAATGATTATCTTTGCAAAAGTAATTATATTCATCAAACAAAACATTAATTTGTTTATATTTTGTGTATACCATATATGGAGTGGTTTGTCAGGACAGAGATGCTTTTGGGTAGCGAAAATTTAGCAAAGCTACGTTCGGCCCATGTTTTGGTGGCAGGCTTGGGAGGAGTAGGTGCATATGCTGCCGAGATGCTTTGCCGTGCAGGAATTGGACGATTAACCATTATTGATGGTGATACGGTACAACCGACTAATCGTAACCGGCAACTGTTGGCACTTCGTAGTAACGAGGATCGTTTGAAAACAGAAGTAATGGCAGAACGACTTTATGATATCAATCCGGATATATGTTTGGAAGTAATTAGTGAATATGTCCGGGATGAACGTCTGGTAGAGATTATCAGTCGTCCATACGATTATGTGGTAGATGCTATTGACACACTTTCTCCAAAAATATTTTTACTATACTATGGTATGCTTCACCACCACCGCATCGTGAGTTCAATGGGTGCAGGGGGAAAATTAGATCCTTTGCAAATTCATATTGATGACCTTTCAAAAACATATAATTGTCGTTTGGCTTATATTTTGCGTAAGCGGCTACGAAAATTAGGCGTTACAAGCGGTATACAAACTGTATTTTCTACAGAACAAGTAGATAAAGAGTTATTAGAGCCTTGTGACGAACAAAACAAGAAGTCAATAGTCGGTACCATTTCCTATCTTCCGGCGATGTTTGGTTGTGCTTGTGCATCGGTGGTGATTCGCGATTTGATCCGATAATTCTTAAGTTTTATATTGATTTTGTTATCAAACAGATGAATATTTATTGACGGTGTTTTTCCAATCAATGTTGGCTTGTCGTATGTCGTATTTAACTTTTCGTGCTTATCTTTGTTTTTTAAACTAATAATTTTAATCTAATTCATCATGAAGAAAATTTTATTTGCAGTAGCTGCCTTCTTTTTCATGGCAGGAACAGCAATGGCACAGCTTCCACTCAGTAAAGGAAACCTTTTTGTGAATGCAGATGTTAGCAATGTCGACATTAGTTTTGGAGACAACACTACATTCACTTTAGGAGCCAATGGCGGTTATTTTTTAGCTGACAAGTTAGCGTTGATAGGCGGAATAGATTTTTATACGACGAAAGATTTCAATATGTTTGGCATTAACGTGGGTGCCCGCTATTACTTTTTAGAACAAACCAAAGGTAGCTTTTTTGCCAGCGGCTTGTTGGGCGTAGATAAAATTAAAAATGTTGATGCTACTTTCGGTTTAACAATTGATGCAGGGTATGCATACTTTTTGAACCAACATGTTGCATTAGAGCCTAAACTCACTTTATGGCTGCCTTTCTCTAAGGATTATGACACCACATTTTCTATCGGAGCCGCTATCAGCGTGTATTTTTGATATGGCGTGATTGAAATAAACGATACTAATGCTGCCCAAAGTCAAATTTGGGCAGCATTTTTTTTGCACTGATATCGTGTAGGATTCTTATAGTTAATAAGTTAACATTATCATACCATACGGTATGGTATGTTGTGTTTTTACAAAAGCCTAATTTTTACAATGTTTTGTGTTAACGACAAGGTTGACGCATCAGAATTAGCACAATATAAATATCTGGTATATTGATCGATGCTTTGTCGTTCTGATATTGAATATTGTCAGGTCGGGACGGAAGCCCTGTCAGATTGATAAAAACATCGGATGATACTTGATATGGTACTAGTGTTTGTTTTTAGCTATTGTACTATCCTCCGTTCGGCGGATGTTTTGGTTTCCTGAAACACCATCCACAACTTACTGTTTTCTATCTTCAGTATTTCGATGCGGTGGAGCGTGATGCTTCCCGCCTGTGTACGGAGCGTTGCGCTGGAAGGATTACCCACGGCGGGCGATCCGTTGAACTCTACTATCTCGAAGCTGCTGCCATCTGCTGCCATGCGTCCGGTTTTGTATGCAGACGAAGAAAAAAGATGCCCGCCGGCATCACAAATAAAGACATAAGCGGTGTTTTCGTTCTTTTCGACGGTTGTGCCGTTTTCCCAGCGCGGAGTGTCGTCTGCTTTAAAAGCAGCGTAGGTTTCAGCCGAATCGGGCTCGGTACCCGCCGGATCGTCTTTCTTGCAACTTGCAAAAACCGCTAATAATGCTGCCGCCAAAAAGATGATTTTTGATTTTAACTTCGATGAACTCGCCTGCCCGTAAGCCAGGCGGGCAAGCTTGGTTTGATTTTTGATTGATTTTCTTGTGCTTTTCATTTGATTAAATATTGATGGTTTGACCCTTACTTCACATGTACATACCTCCATATCCTCAATTTTCCGTCGGCTGAAAGCGCTTCCACGAGGTATTTACCTGCAGTTGACGGATTGAATTGTGTGGCTGCTATGCCGTTTACCTTGAAAATGGTAAAGAGTTCCGCACCTGCGCCCGTTACCGACAGCGGAACGGCTGCTACGCCTGCCTGGTATTCTCCGGAAAGCTCATGAAACAGAGCAACCGAAGGTTGTGAGGGCATAGCGTCCAGTGTATATTTGACAACTATTGCGTCGTTGTCACCATTTCCTGCAATGCCTGTCCAGTCTCCGCCGGAGGTGGATGCAATGTAGGAATAACCTGCTGCAACAACGCCATCGGAAACAGACGCGACGGAATAAAATTCGTCAGCGCCGTTTCCGCCGAAGTATTTTTTCCATACCACATTGCCATTGTCGTCATAGTTCACCATAATGGCATCCATTGATCCTTTCCCTTCATCGCCTGCCCAGTCGCCCGTGCCTATGTAGCTGGAACTCCCCGCTGCAACAATACCGCCCGATACCGTCGTTACCGACCGGAATAAATCGCCGCCGCTTCCTCCGAAATTTTTTTTCCACACCACATTACCGTTGTTGTTATATTTAACGATGATGGCGTCGTTACCTCCTCTACCGGTAACACCTGTCCAATCGCCGTTACCGAAGGAGGCGGCAACGGAATATCCTACCGCTACTACGCCGTCGGATACCGTTGTTACCGACTCAAAATAATCGCGGTCGTTTCCGCCAAAATTTCTTTTCCACACCACATTACCGTTGTTGTCATATTTCACGACGATGGCATCGTAAGAGCCATTTCCCGGAACGCCTGCCCAGTCGCCGCCGCTGTAATTATCAATCTGTGATCGTCCTGCAGCAACAATACCATCAGATATTGCCGTTACAGAATAATACCCATCAGGATCGCTTCCTCCGAAATTTCTTTTCCACACCACATTGCCGTTGTTATCATATTTCACGATGATAGCATCGCCCCCGCCTTTTGTCGTAACGCTCGCCCAATCGCCACTACCGAAGGAATTGGAAGATGACGTACCTACCGCAACAACGCCGCCTGATACTGCGGTTACCGAAAAAAACGCGTCATCGCCTTTCCCGCCAAAGTGCTTTTTCCACACCACATTACCGTTGTTATCGTATTTCACGATGATAGCGTCGTTGTCGCCATTTCCCGTAATACCTGACCAGTCGCCGCTATTGAAAGATCCTGCGCCAGAATAACCCACCGTCACGATGCCATCGGATACTGCTATTGCAGAATAAAAGTAATCACGGACGTTTCCACCGAAATTCCTTTCCCATACCGGATTACCGTTGTTGTCGTATTTCACGATAATAGCGTCGTTATCACCTTTTCCCGCAACGCCCGACCAATCGCCGTTGCCGAATGAAGTCGCATTTGAATAACCCACCGCCACCATGCCACCGGATATTGCCATTATTGAATGGTAATAATCCCCGTCGTTTCCGCCGAAATTTTTTTTCCACAGGATATCACCCTGAGCGAACAAAGCCGTTGCCGATGCAAGAAAGCAAAAACATACAGCCGGAATTGTTGATTTAATAAAATGTGTCATAAGATTTTTATTTTTGATGGTTAAGTCCCTTCTAAAAGTACTTTTTGAAGATTTTTAATTTAAAATTCATTGTTTGAAATTGTATCCATCAGGCAGCGAACCAAAGTATGTAAATCGGACATAAGGGTTAGCGTCCGGTACAGCTTGTTGCACCGCATGTCAAAAGAAACAGCGATATTAGAATACATCATCATTTGCTCGTGGCCTGATATTTTTGATATGTAAACTCACGGCATAAAGTTATATCCCCAAAATAACAAAAAGTACTAAAAATAAGGACAATACATGAGTTAGTCTCCACAATACATGAATGCCCCTGATAGATACATGAAATAAAAAAATTGTTTGTATCGCCGGCTCAATCATGAAAGGATTATCCGGTCGTTTTTTGAGGAAGTCGTTAGAAACGGGATAAGTATCTAATTTTTATGGCGTTGTGTGCTTGAAAAACCTATGTGTTTTAGTTTCTTTCAGCGAATAGTAGTCGTTTTTTACGTTTTCTTACGGTTCTGGCCAAAGAAGCCGGCTACGCTGATACTCATGAACCACTTTTGATACATCCTCTTTGTTAGTAATGTATATGTATTCAATATTTGTTAATACCTCTCTCGATATCCCACAAAAGAGGCATCTATAAAAATAGCTATTGTGAACAACTTTATAGCGATTTTTAGCTATTTTATAGTGGTTTATCGCTATTCTATAGCTGTTTATAGCTAATTCAAAATTTCACAATTCAAAAATTTCAAATCATTGAACCGAACAGGCGATCCTACCCGTCGGAACAGGCGGGCTCAACGGAGTTAATCAGGAACCCGCCTGACCGAGTCTAGTCGGGCAGGCCCGCCTGAATGGCGTAGTCGGGCAGGTCATTGAATCAACATATCAGATGTTCAAATTTTGACGCGTTAGTCCTTCCCGTTCTATTTTTCGATAGATGTGTACTAAATCCTTTGCCGAGGAAACATTGCCGTACCCTAATTTTTGTAATAATAAGGCCGCCGCTTTGACAACCGGTTTCTTGAGATCATCCCGGCGACAACTGTCGTTTAGGTATTTTACAGTCTTTAATCCGTCAAACCAACCAAAGAACCTTTTGGTAAACGTGTGGAGCGATGCACTGTTTGCACTGGCTTGCAAAATATGTTCAATATATTTGTTTTGTTCCAAATAATTTTGTAAATTTAAGGATAATGATGAACAGTGGTGTTGTATATTCTCTGGTGAGGCCTTGAAAAATTCAGGAATCAATGCAAAAAAATGCTTCAAGTCCGTAAATGATTCCAAAGGGTAGGTATACAAGGTTTTTTCTTCGTTATTCATCCACTGGCGAATGCTTGCGCCGGTGCCGAACGGTACGCGATCGGATTCACGTGGCGAAGGGACAACCCGTGTGGTATTAATTTCGGAATAATTACCCAATGGAATAATTTTGTGTAAGAAATGAAAATCTTCACCTGCTTTTCGTTTGTTCATTCCGCCTTGCTTTACATATGCTTCTGCACGGACAGCGAAGGCAGATCCGACAGTATGGTATGCGTAAGGGAATCCGGCATAACGTAGCGCTTGATTTAGGTATCGTAGGTGCAACTCGTACTGTATAATTCCTTCATATGTTGCTGTATCATATTCATTTCCTTCTATGGGATGTTCAAAATAAATGGAAGCGCCATGGATATGAGGACCATCAAAAAAGGCCCGTTCTATTTCTACTAAATAATTTTCATCGCATACGGAATCTGCATCAAAACCAATGATGACCCCGTCGTCAACACCACATTGGAGCAACCGATAGACGGCTTCATCCATTCCGGTTTTACGTGCCCATCCCACTCCGGCAACTTTTGAGGGAACATCGGGCATGTACACGACATGGAAATGCAATTTGGTATCATGATGTGCCTCTATCCATAATTGGACAGCGATAAGGCTTGTTTCGTTTTGTCGTTTGGCTTCATCAGTTGCGTCGTCAGGGTGGTTGATTACGATGATTACTTCCGTGGATGATTCCGAACGATGACATTGATATAGAGACTGTAGCGAACGCAATACATCGGGTTCTTTATAGCAGGGAATCACCACCATCATTCGCGGCGCCTGTTCTGGAAGAATGGCGATAGCCGGACGAAATTGATTCTTTTCTAAATATTGTGCAAATGGTTGGTAATGATTCAATTGGAATGATGTTGGTGCTTATTTTAAATCCATGCGAAACTACACTTTTTATCCTGAAAATCATTAACTTTGTTCTTAAATAATATTCCATCATCTACATGGTTTGTCATGAATTTGTAGCAGTATGTCTGAAAATAATCTTACGGTAAGCTTAGTACAATATGCCCCGAAATGGGAGGATGTTGGTTACAATTTATCCCGCTTGGGTGAAATGATACAACCGTTATCCGGTAAAACGGATTTGATCGTGCTTTCCGAGATGTTCCCGTCGGGATTTAGCATGAATGCGGAAAAGGTAGGCAGTCACGATAACCATATGTTCGCATTGCAGTGGATGCAAGGGCAAGCCAAGTTGACAGGTGCAACACTCATTGGCAGTATGGCTGTTATGATGGATGGGCATTATTATAACCGCTGTTATTGGGTAACCCCGGATGGTTATGTTGACTACTACGATAAACATCACCTGTTTACCATGTCGGAGGAACCATTGCATTTTACGGCAGGCGAAGAGCAGAAACGTTTTGCTTGTTTGGGATGGAATATAAAACCTATTATTTGTTATGACTTGCGTTTTCCCTGTTGGTGCCGTAATACTCGCCAGGATCCGTACGATTTGTTGATATGTCCTGCCAGTTGGCCTTTAGTCCGTAGCGATGTATGGTTAACCTTGCTGAAAGCAAGAGCTATAGAGAATCAATGTTATGTTGTTGGGGTGAACCGGGTTGGGGCAGATGGAAGTGGGTTAGTACATCAGGGTGATTCTGTGGTGTTTGGCCCTAAGGGAGAAATTGTGGAGCAACTGGAGAAAAACAAGGAAACTGTGGCGAATATTGAACTGTCATTGGATACACTGAAAGAGTTCCGTAGGAAATTTCCCGTGTTGGACGATATGGATGATGTCTGTTTCTGATATTGACAAGGTCATATGTCTTATGCCTTATCCTTAGTGTTTTAATGTCGCTGATATAACGGATCTTATTTTCTGTTCGAATAATGATTCGCCTGCGCCTAAGAAGCCGATCTCAATCGGTAGGTAATAACTCACCTGTTGCATCTCGATGGGGGCCTTCATTTTCTGTAAACGGGTGGCGTCTTTTTCGGTAGTAATGATCAACTTGTAGGCCGATGATATGTTCTCCCATTGGTCGAAAATATGTTGGATGTCTTTTTTCGAGAATGCATGATGATCCGGGAAAATCATTGTTTGTACGGAGTTTGCCAGCGAACGAAGGTATTGTTCTAATGGTTTAGGATAAGCAATCCCTGCAACAAGCAAAACATCATATTGTTTCAGATGAGGGATAGGCAGATGTTGGCTTGCTGGGAATACAGGACACAATTCACCATAGGCAATGGTTGTAAAATACGGTTCATGCGGAAAAGCTTTTGCATCATGCCGTAGGATATCATGTTGCTCTTCTGTTGATAAGTTTATGGGTGATTTAGTAATCACCATCATGTCTGCCCTTTTAGCCGAGCAAGCGTATTCGCGCAAACGGCCCGCCGGCAACATGGTATCGCGGTACAATGGTCGGTTGTAATCTGCTAATAAAATAGACAGTGTTGGTTTGATTTTGCGGTATTGGAAAGCATCGTCCAATAAAATAACCTGTACGTCAGGATGTATTTCTTGTATTTTACGAATCCCTTTTATCCGATCAACATTTACAGCCATGACAATGGTTGGAAATTTTTGTTTCATTTGGTAAGGCTCATCGCCCACTTCATCAACTGTTGAAGAGGTTTCTACCAACAGGAATCCATTTGTTTTACGCTTGTATCCGCGGCTTAGCACTGCAATTTGATACTCCGGAGAAAGCAATCGTATCAGGTATTCCACATGTGGCGTTTTACCTGTACCACCCACCGTAATATTGCCGATACTGATCACACAGATGTCTTTGTAGCTGACTGATGAAAGGAATTTCCAATCATATAGTTTGTTCCTCACAAAAGTGACAAGTCCATACAACAGTGAAAAGGGAAAAAGAAGGATACGCAACAACATTTAGGATTCGGTGGTTTTGAGTTTAGAGTTACGTGAGTAATTGTCAAATTTTGATTTTCGATTTTTGATTTTTTAAAACACAGAAAATAAGCATATTATATCAAATTAATCATATGAACTATATCTATGCTGAATACTTATATAGATGAAGGCTTTTTTAATGTCGGACAATCTGTGTCAAATATTCATTCTATTGATAAATTTTTAATTTGTTCAGCGCTTTTTGGTACGCTTGGGCATTTCGGTTATGTTGTTCCAACGTCCGCGAAAAAAGATGGTAACCAGATAAATCGTCTTTCGCACAAAAGTATAGATAATCATGTTTGGCATAATTCAACACAGCATCGATGGACGCAATAGACGGAATACATATGGGGCCGGGAGGTAATCCTTTATACAAGTAGGTGTTGTAAGGCGACTGTATTTCCTTGTGTTTATTCAGTACCCGTTTGATGGTAAAATCACCTGCTGCGTATTTAATAGTGGGATCGGCCTGTAAAGGAATACCCCGTTGCAGGCGATTGATATATACTCCGGCCATTGTTGGTTTTTCGCTGTCCATTTGCGTTTCTTCTTCGATGATGGAAGCCAATATACTTACCTGTACAGGCGTCATGTTTGCATCGCGAGCTTTTTGTTTTCGGGCATCCGTCCAAAACCGGTTATATTCTTTGTTCATACGTTCCATAAACCCTTCTGCAGAAGTATTCCAAAAAAATTCATACGTATTGGGAATGAACATGGTTAAAACGGTTTGGGGAGTGACCTTAAAATGGAGCAGATAAGTACTGTCGGTAAGCAGTTTAACGATGCTGGCCGAATCAGCCTCGATGGATGGAGCAACTGCGCCGGCTAACTGAGTATCCAAACGGATATTGTTGAAAATAACCTTAACCGGAATTTGTCGTCCTGAACGAAGCATCCGTACCAAATCAATATTGTTCATCCCATCGGTTAGACGGTAACGTCCGGCTTTTACTTTGTTCGGATAGTTCATTTTTGCAGCTACCCAACGGAAGGATTCCAGATTGTGCAGCCCGGCATCCGATAAAAGAGTACATACTTGCTCATAAGTGGCATTGGTAGGAATATACAAGAACGGGTTGTCTTTATCGACTCCCGAAATATTGGCACTATAAATACGTTGGTAAAATTGAAATCCAACAACGGCTATCAAGATGAGCAAAATAGTGATAGTGAAGCCGATAATTTTACGGATATGTTTTTTACGGGTTAACATCTAATTAATGATAAATTAATGGCAAATGTATATAGAATTACAAAAAAAAACAGACCTTTGTGTGAGATTTGTCCTTGGAGATATTTTTGGTAGTACTTGTTGTTATATGATAGAAGTGCTTTTAAACTCCAGGTAAAATATGTGATAAAATGGATCAGATAAAACGTATTGCCTTAGTGGCGCATGATAATAGAAAGGGAGACATGATTGAATGGGTGGAATGGAATTGGGAACTACTCATCAAACACAAGTTAATCTGCACAGGAACGACCGGACGTTTGGTAGAAGAAACGTTGATAAAAAAGAAAGCGGAACACCATAATACGCGTACGTTATATATTACCAAGTTAAAGTCGGGACCCTTAGGAGGCGATCAGCAAATGGGGTCGATGATTTGTGACGGCGATGTAGATGTTCTTATATTTTTCTGGGATCCGATGCAGCCGCAACCTCACGATGTTGATGTCAAGGCATTACTCCGCATTTCGGTATTATACAATGTAGTTACTGCGTGTTCGCGTGCTACTGCCGATTTTATTATTTCCTCGCCTTTGTTTGATGGACAATATACCCCTATTATCAAGGATTACAGCTCCTATATCGATAGGGAATTGTAAAAGTTTATTTTTATATTTCCTTGAAATATAGGTTTTTATTCATTAAATATCATAAAAAATGTTCATCACCGCTAAATATATACAACATGGCATTTGTTTCAGGCAAGTGGTAGGGTGGGGGCTTCTTTTTGTTTTGTCGTTATTGCTGTTTTCATGTGTTGGTGTATCGAAGAGTGAGTTGACGCGGGCTAAGACTTTTGCTATGAGCAAGGAACAATTTGCCGCCCGTCCATTCGGATTTGAGTTGACACTTAGAAATTTTGAAGCCCATTATGGAAAAGAATTAAAAAAACAGCGATATTTTCTAACAAGTCCTTCCAATGCAAGTTATACCGATACGATATATCATTTTTCTAAAGGAAAAACCAAGATCTTTTTTTACAAGCCAATGAGACTTGAGGCAAAAATGGTAGGCGGAAATATTTATAAGCCGGAAATTAAACTTTATAATGACATTAGCGTGGGAATCAGTCGCAAGGAATTTTTTTGGAAGTTCACCGATTGGTTATACGATAGTTCCGACTCCTTGGTATTGGAATCTCTAGTTACAGGCTGTACATTTACCTTTGTTTTTTCGCGGGATAAACTTAAATCTATACGTATTTCGCATAACCTGCTCCAGCAACCTGCTGAATAAAAAAGCAATCTTCTAAATGATGGAATTACAGCAAACGTATATGGGATTCTTTTGTTAAACCATGATTTAAAACAATTGGCAAGAAATCCTGTTAAAATAACATTGGAAAAAATGTAAAACCCATATGGCGCTTCTTTTCACATATCTGATATTAGCTTTATCTATTTCTTTTATCTGTTCTGTGGCAGAAGCAGTACTGCTTTCGGTATCTTTATCTTTTGTGAAAACAAAAGAAGACGAGGGGAGCAAAGGCGCTGTACGACTGAAAAAATTCAAAGAAGATATTGACAGGCCACTATCGTCCATTTTATCGTTAAACACTATTGCTCATACGATAGGTGCAGCGGGCGTGGGTGCACAAGCTACTACCATCTGGGGAGAGGCATATTTTGGCATCGTATCGGCAGTACTTACTGTTTTGATATTGTTGCTGTCCGAGATTCTTCCTAAAAGTATCGGTGCACGCTACTGGAGAACGCTTGCCATCCCAGTGGCCAATATGGTCAATGTAATGATTTATCTTATGTATCCTGTGGTTTGGATTTCTAAAGGAATCACCAAGCTGGTTGCTGGAAATAAGCCGGTGGAAAAGGTGAGTCGTGAGGAAATAGCAGCGCTCACTGATATTGGCCTAGAAGAAGGTGTTTTTGCCGAAACAGAGAGCAAAACTATTAAAAATCTTATATTGTCGCGTTCTATCAAGGCTAATGAAGTGATGACTCCCAGAACAGTGGTAGTTGCAGTGGATGGAACTGCTAAAATATCCGATTTCTTTAATAATCCAGATGTTATCAGGCATTCGAGATTTCCAGTATACAGTAAAACACTTGATAACATCTCCGGTTATGTGCTGAAATATGACATTACCGATCAATTGGGCAAAGGTAACCGGGATTTGACGATTAATGAAATTAAACGCCCTGTCGTTATTTGCTACGAAAACATTACAGTTCCTAAATTATTCGATATCCTTCTCGAAAAAAAAGAACAAATCGCTGTTCTGGTGGATGAATATGGTGGTATGAGCGGAATAGTTACCTTGGAAGATATTATCGAAACTATTTTTGGCTTGGAAATTATTGACGAACGAGATGGACAAGCGGACATGCAGCAATTAGCCAAAGAAAAATGGCGCGCCCGCGCTGAAAATATGCATATTGACCTTA
>JAVBMZ010000159.1:0-4255 GCA_031551935.1 Bacteroidales bacterium | reverse complement strand
CACTATTCCAATGTACAGGGTAATAAAGGCAATGCCCGTTTAACCCTGTTCAATACCCGCGTCGATTTTCAAATTTCAAGTAGGTTCCGCATCAGTTACGAAGAGTTACACTACATTCGCCGGACACATTATGCCTATATGAATGATGTGAAGATGTCGTCAACCGAAAGCCGCCTTCGGTTGACGTATAACTTCCTGAGTAGGTAATTTTTCGGGGAAAACTCAAATATTTTTATACCCCCGAAACGTAAAAATCGTCAACGGAATAACAATGTTTATGCCTGGCCTCACAAAATGAACGTTCGTTCATATTTTTCATATTGATAATCAATGAATTAATTGTTTTATTTGATTATTGTGATGAAAATTTAACTTTTGGCACGTAATTTGTTTTTATACATTTCGTGAACAATCGTTCATGTTTCAAAAATAGTTCTTTGAAGATCCGCCATTTTAAAACCAGTGAAAAATCCTAGTTATCCAGCAGTAAATTAATCGATAATTAATGGATTGTGAACAAATGTTCATTTTTATATCAAAAATAGCAAGTTTGGCACACAATTTGATTGTTTATATGATGAACAAACGTTCATTATTTTAGAGTGATTTTATGAAAGACCGGAAGGAATATATAGTGGAAAAAGCATTTGACGTATTCATGAATAAAGGATACGACAGCGCTTCCATCACCGTGTTGCAAAAAGAATTAGGCATGTCACGAGGAGCCATGTACCGGTATTTCAAAAGCAAGGACGAACTGTTCATTGCAGTCATTGACAAATATGTGATCGGACTGATCAATCGTTTCAGGCCAAAAGTTGCCGAAGATTTGACGTTGGTTGAAATGATAGAATACCTTTATCGTTATCAAAAGCGAATCATGATCGCACTCGATAAACAGAATCTTAAAATCCGGTTCCTGAATTTTACCGCATTGATCATACAGGCAGCCAAACATTATCCCGGATTCATCGAAAGAATGGAAGTGGTGAAAACCGAAAGCCTTAGGCTATGGAAAAAAGCAACCCTCAACAGCCTGGAAAAAGATGAAATACGCGGTGATATACGGGTTGACATCATAGCAGGGTTTTTCTCGTCGGGCTCAACCAATCCTGAAATGGTTGACCGTGATCACGAAAAGAATTTTTCACAACGCGCTGAAACCTGGAGGCGGGATATGGAATATTTGTATAGTTTAATTAAAAAATAATATTTTTTTCAAACAATAGTGAACGAACGTTCACGAAGGATAACAAATAACAAATAGCAATCATTAATATTAAAACATCATGAAAATAAAGTATCAGCAACAGTTCGAGGACTCGGGCTTACCAAAGCAAGTACACAAAACATCAATCAATCTGGAATAGGATTTAGGCTTTAACAAAAAAAATTTAATAATATACATACCAATTGGTATTTAATAGCAGACTGGAAAAATAAAACAAATCCGCATTAAAAAGAAAATCAGCACCATTACCCATCTTTCATCAAAAATAATATCATGAAAAAGAGAGTCATCATACCGGTTGTTATCATTTTTTTCATAACAAGCTCGAAGATATATGGACAAAACCCGCTTACATTGCACGAATGCGTACAAATAGCTGTCGACCGAAACATCAATGTAGACAAAGCCCGGCTCGATAAAGAAAAAAGTGCATACAAGGTAACCGAAACCCGTTCATCGTACCTGCCACAGGTGAATGGAACAGGATCGTTCCAAAACAATGTGAAACTTCCGGTAACCATGCTTCCAGGTGATTTTCTGGGGCAATCTGGTTCGTTCATTCCGCTGAAAATGGGAATACGTTACAGCACATCCGTGGGTGTTTCAGCCAGTCAGGTGCTTTACAATCAAACAGTGATTACCGGTACCAGATTAGCAAAGAGAGCGGACGAATTAAACGCTCTGAATATTGAAAAAACACGCGAAGATCTGGCACAGGAAGTTGCCCAGTTATACTTTCTGGCACAAACCACTGCACGCCAAAAAGAACTTGTCAAAGAAAATATTGAACGCATTGAAAGGTTAGCCACTATCTCCAAACTAGTAGTAGACAATGGCATGGGACGACGTACGGATTATGATCGTGTTCGGGTAAACCTTGAAAACCTGAATACAGAACTGAGCAATACCGAAGCATTACACCTGCAACAACTGAACATGATCAAATACATACTTGAAATGCCCATTGAAACAGAGATTATGCTTACCGATACTGTGTCGATGCCGTTATTGTCTTCGGCTCCCGTGGAAATAACTGATTTTTCAGGACGTACCGATATCCGCATGTTGGTTATGCAACAAGATATCGCATTGATGAATAAGAAATTGGAACGCAGTCAATATCTGCCGTCTCTAGCCGCTTTCGGACAATGGAATTACGCTGGCATGCGCAATAATTTAGGCGATTACTTTCAAAGTGGGTCGATGAACAACTGGTACAGTTCAGCAGCTATTGGCCTAAGCCTTAACATCCCAATTTTCAATGGACTGGAAAAACGTTCAAAAGTACAACAGGCCAACATCGATTACCAAAAATCGACCATGGTACTAGACAATACACAACAGTATTATCAAGTGAATTATAAAAATGCCATGAATAATTATTTCAACAATAAGAACAACGTGGAACGTCAGGCTCAAAACATGGACTTAGCTGAAAAGGTGTACCACGAAACAGCCCTGAAGTACCGCGAAGGCATGGCTACACTAAGTGACCTTTTACAGGACGAAACTGGCCTCAGCAATGCACAAGCCGGTTATCTGAACGCCCTTTACCAATTTAAAGTAGCTGAATTGGAAATCATGCAACTGAATGGCGAGATCGGAAACCTGATAACAAATAATACTCAGGCAGCACAGATAAAATCAAAGAAGTCTGAAGTGTACTTAGCCGAGTCTCTAGTATATTAAAACATACAAATACAAGCATTCAAAAATCAAATTATCCACCATATAAATCATCATCATATGAAAAAGTATATCATTATCGTAGTACTCGTCGCCGTGGGCGGAGCCATGTGTTGGAAACTAATGGCCAACAAAAATGAAATTGAAAGTCGTAAAGAAGTAAAAGTATCCGATGCAGGTATTGCAGTAGCTGTAGCCCAAGCTGAACATCGTACCGCACAACATGGTATGGAGTTGGTAGGAAGCACCGAAGCCAATCAAGAAGTGACCGTGGCATCAGAAGCTGCAGGAAAAATCACCGAATTACATTTCAAACTGGGTGATTACGTGGAAAAAGGTGCATTATTAGCTCGCGTAGATGATCGATACAAGAAATTGGCTGTTGACAATGCTGTCCTTGCTTATAATAAATACCGCGAAGATTATCAGAAATATCAAACTTTGCGCGAAGGTGACGCTATATCGGATCTACAATTGCGTGAGATAAAAATGGCCTACGAAAATGCAGCCATACAGTTGGAACAAGCAACACGCCAGTTAGAAGACACACGAATTGTTGCCCCTTTCAGCGGATATATCACTTCACGCGACATCGACCTGGGCGCTTACGTGAACCCATCAACACCAGTAGCAGGAATGGCTGATATATCACAACTTAAAGTGAAATTGTCTGTTTCCGAATCGGAAGTATACGCTTTACAGAAAGGCCAGAAAGTGAATGTATCAACAGCTGTCTATCCCGGAGTAAGCTTCGACGGTGCGGTATCACACATCAGCCCGAAAGGCGACAAGGCCCACACTTATCCTATTGAGATTTCTATCACCAATTCCTCAAAACATCCGCTCAAAACGGGAACATACGTAAAAGTGTCTGTCAATATGGGCGAAAGTCATCCCACATTGATGATACCACGTGACGCCATCGTCAGCAGCGTAAAAGAACCTTCAGTATATGTAGTGAATAACAATTATGCCCAATTGGTGAAAATTACTACAGGAAGCGATAATGGCAGCTATCTCGAAGTGCTGAATGGCCTCAATGAAGGCGATAAGGTAGTCGTCAACGGACAAATCAACCTGATGGACGGAGCGAAAGTTTCTATCATTAAGAATTAAAATTAGGAATTAAGAATTACTTTATACATCAACATCAGTTAATTCTTAATTCTTAGTTGCTTTCGACGTTTTTATAATTGCGGAAAGTATGCTGATAAGTTCTTCAATCTCTGGGAAAATAGAGTTAAACATGGGTTGTGTAATAAAATTGCTGTCGTGCAATAAATTAATCCAATATCTTGTTTCATTGGCTTCTTTCAGGGCAATATACAATTTATTGAT
>JAVBMZ010000054.1:0-5221 GCA_031551935.1 Bacteroidales bacterium | reverse complement strand
CTGAGCCGTATATGGGTGTTGCGTAATTATTTGACTGATATGAACCCGGTTGAAGCTATGGATTTCATGCGTGACAGACTAAGCAAAACCCAATCGAATGAAGAGTTTCTTATTTCGATGAATGGAGAGTAAACGAATGTTCTAACACCATAAAAAATCCCGCTGATCAGCGGGATTTTTTATGGCTCATATTTACTATACCATACCGTGTGGTATAATGTGGTAGGAATTTTGGGAAAAATATCTGTTTTTTATTGTTGCAAATTACTTTCCGATACAAAACCGGCTGAAAATATTTCCGAGTACTTCCTCTGTGCTAATTTGTTTTCCCGTGATTTCATTTAAGTACAACAAGCACTCTCTGATATCCTGCGAAAGAAAATCGCCGGAAATGCCGACGTTCAAACCTTCTATTACCCGTTCGATGGCTGATAATGCGTGGGTCAATGCTTCGTAATGCCGCAGATTGGTGACCATTATATGGTTGTCTCCGGTTTGTGGAATACCTGCAGCTTCTACCAACTTGTGTTCAAGGGCAGTCAGGTCTACATCCGATTTGGCAGAAATCGTAATATAGTCTTCGTTTAAGCGGCTGTAGTATGCTATTTTTTGTGTGCGTTCTTCATTTGTTAGCTTATCGGCCTTATTAAGTACCAATAACCACTTTTTCCTGTCCTTGTGATCGATGATTTGTTCTGTCAGTAATGTTATTTCTTGTATCTCACTGGTCAAGTCAATCACCCAAAGCACGATTGAAGCCTGCTCTATTTTTTGAAAAGTACGTTCAATCCCCAGTTGTTCGATAGCGTCGCGTGTGTCACGGATTCCAGCTGTGTCAATAAATCGAAATAACAATCCATCCATAATAATGGTGTCTTCAATCACATCACGGGTGGTGCCGTGGATGTCGGATACAATGGCTTTATCGTCGCGTAATAGCCGGTTAAGCAGAGTTGACTTACCCACATTCGTCTCACCAACAATGGCCACAGGAATACCATTTTTGATATTGTTGCCAATGCTAAACGAATCTGCTAAACGGCGAATTACTGTAGCAATTTGTAATGCCAGCTCTTTGAGTTGCCGTCGATCGGCAAACTCCACATCTTCGTCGCTAAAATCCAGTTCAAGCTCTATCAACGAAGTGAAGTCTAATAATTGATTCCGTAGTTCGGCTAATTCATGACTAAATCCCCCACGCATTTGTTGCATGGCTAGACGGTGCGATGCGGCCGAAGATGCAGCAATGAGATCTCCTACTGCCTCAGCTTGCGATAAATCCAGTTTCTCATTAAGAAACGCTCGTTGGGTGAAGTCCCCCGACATATCGATCAGGCAACCATTAGCCAACAATAATTTGAGTATTTCTTGTTGTATATAGGCCGATCCGTGACAATTAATTTCGACGGTATTTTCGCCCGTATACGAATGTGGTGCATGAAATACAGCCACTAATACTTCATCTATGATTTCTTCGTTACGAAAAATATAGCCGAAAGAAAGCATTTTTCCCAAAGCTTTTTCTAACGTGGAGGAGGATTGTCCCGGCTTAAAAATTTTGCTGCAAATGGCGAATGCTTTGCTACCTGAAACACGAATGATCGCTATGCCACCTTGTCCGTGAGGAGTCGAAATGGCGCATATCGTATCGGATGAATAGAGCAACATGATTCACGCAGGGTTGATTATATTCTTTGCTTCTCGTGGTGCAACATAGAGTTCCCTCCCCAGTTGGGAGAGGAATCGCATGGGGGCTTTATCCTATTTTTTCCAATAATCCTTTTAAGCTTACTTTTTCGGAGATGATTTCAGATAAACGATCTACCGGAATCCGTTCTTGTTGCATGCTATCGCGATAACGGATGGTCACCGTATCGTCTTCCATCGTTTGGTGATCAACCGTGATGCAATAGGGCGTACCAATGGCATCCTGGCGACGATAACGCTTCCCAATAGAATCTTTTTCATCGTATTGACAATTGAACTCAAATTTAAGTTTGTTCTTGATTTCGGTGGCTTTTTCGGCCAAACCGTCCTTTTTCACCAACGGCAACACGGCTAATTTTACCGGCGCTAAAGCTGGTGGGATACGCATTACTACTCGTTCGTCTGTTGAGCCATCCTCTTTGGTAAGCTTTTCCTCGGTGTAGGCGTTTGATACAATGCTCAGGAACATGCGGTCGAGACCGATAGAAGTTTCGATCACAAAGGGGGTATAACTTTGGTTAAGCTCAGGATCGAAATATTGTATTTTCTTGCCTGAATATTTTTGATGCTGGCTTAAGTCGAAATCTGTACGCGAATGAATTCCTTCCAGTTCCTTAAATCCGAATGGGAATTCGAATTCGATATCGGACGCGGCATTGGCATAATGCGCCAATTTCGCATGCTTGTGGAAACGATATTTGTCATCACCCAAGCCTAATGCTTTATGCCATTTCATGCGCATTTCCTTCCATTTTTCATACCATTCAAGCTCTGTTCCCGGTGGTACAAAAAATTGCATTTCCATCTGTTCAAACTCGCGCATACGGAAAATAAATTGACGGGCAACAATTTCATTACGAAAAGCCTTTCCAATCTGGGCAATTCCGAAAGGGATTTTCATACGTCCGGTCTTTTGTACATTCAGGTAATTCACAAAAATGCCCTGTGCCGTTTCGGGACGTAAATATACTTTCAAAGCGCCTTCTGCTGTCGATCCCATTTCGGTGGCAAACATCAGGTTAAATTGACGCACTTCTGTCCAGTTGCGAGTACCAGATATAGGACACACGATTTCACAATCCAAGATAATCTGGCGTAATTCTTCAAGGTTGTCGCCATTAAGGGCGACATTCATCCGGTTGCGGACGGCATCTGCCTGCTGCTGGTATTCGAGCACGCGGGCATTTGTCTGGCGGAACATAGCTTCGTCAAACGATTCGCCAAAACGCTTGGCTGCTTTTTCAACTTCCTTGATAATTTTATCTTCAATCTTTTGAATATGGTCTTCGATCAATACATCGGCACGGTAACGTTTTTTTGAATCCTTGTTATCGATCAACGGATCGTTAAAGGCATCCACGTGCCCCGATGCTTTCCAGATAGTGGGATGCATGAAGATAGCGGAATCAATGCCAACTACATTATCATGAAGCAATACCATTGAATCCCACCAATATTTTTTTATGTTATTTTTTAATTCTACACCTGTTTGCCCGTAGTCGTATACTGCGCCTAATCCATCATAAATTTCGCTCGATGGAAAAATGAAACCGTATTCTTTGCAATGTGCTATGATTTTCTTGAAAACATCTTCGGATGCCATTGGTCTATTTTTGATTTTAAATTTTTGAATGTGCAAAATTAGTAGTTTTTTGTAATGGAATACAGATCATGCGCATTTAACTTATTAGAGCGGAATTTAAAAGTGGTATTCCATGCGCTTCATTATGGCGATTTCTGGTGCATTGAGAAAAATAAAAAACCTTTGAACGAAATGTTCAAAGGTTTTTACTCGTTACATAAGGTTTAAAAGTATTAATAAACTTTATCTCCTTTCAAAGTTGCATAATTGATTTTCAAAGCGCCGCTTCGTCTAAGTGCCTGTTTTACATCAGTGACAACTCCCATTTTTACTTTTTCGTCGATTTTCATTGAAGTGGTCATCAGTTTTTGATCTTGCTCACTTCTTAACGACCGTTCGCTGGATATAAAATCTTGAATATCAACAACATCTGCAAATTTATCATTCAACTGGATACGGGTAGTTGTCCCTAACAAAGTTTGATAAGTTTTAATAGGTGCCCCTATGTTAATATAACTTACTAAAGATTTGTTTTCCAGCTTTTTAACCTCAGAAGCCATAGGCAATTTTTGTTCCACCATCACCGTAGCTTTCCGCATACTGGTAGTCACCATGAAGAAGAAAATCAACATGAAAATGATATCCGGCAGCGATGTGGTTGCCAACTCGGGAGTTTCTTTTGCTACGTCTTGTCTGAATCTTGCCATTATTTTTTCTTCCCTCCTATATCTTTAGGTTCGGCTTCGGAAATAGACATCGGATATACATCCTTACTGATAACATTTTGCTGTTCTTCATTACAGTCGTCAAATTTTTTCCCGAAACGTTGAATACAAATTTCATCACGTAATTCGTGAACCGCACCGGCTAATTCATTTTGTACTTGGATATAAGTTTTGTACGAAGTACCCCGGTCGTTCTGTAACGAAACCACAGCAGTTTTATTTACAGTCATCAACCCTAACAATGGTAATTCCTTTTGAATTTTTTCAGGGAAATTATCACCGGTAGTCTGGATGTTATAAAACTCCTTGGTTTTGGCACGAAGCTGGCTAATGTCTAAATAGGCGCCTTCAACCATCAAATTATTATTTTGATTGACATTCACCACAAAGACATTCCGTTCATTAATTTTATCGGTACTTTGATCCTTGGGATCTACCATCGGCGGCAATTGTCTTATCAACCCGTAATCACTTCCCATGGTCGTTACCATTAGGAAGAAAATCAACAGGATGAAAGAAATGTCAGCCATAGAGGCGGCATTAATCCCCGGTGTTTTTTTGGATACTGCCATATCTTTATTATTTAAAATAACGAGATATGGTTGAATACAAAATCGCTAAGATTGATGTGGCCAACAAGATATAAAACGAATACAAACTGGCTTCCACCATTTTCATTTGTCCAGCCGAAGCCACAACATCTCCGATTGTAAGCGATTTTTCGTCAGCCAACAGATAACACAAAAAGAAAACCACAAGTACTGCGCCGATGCCTATAAAAGCAGTCTTAGCATTCTTGAGATCTTGAAACATCTGAATTAACGGAAAGATGATAGCAGCTAAAGTAGCCACAACCAAGGCAAAATACGCCAGATAAATTCCGTATGTTACAATAAAATCAGTCATAATCGATTAATTTTTAGCTTTGTATTTCACCAAAATATCCATGATGGAAATGGAAGAATCTTCCATCGAATTTACTAAACTACTGATTTTATTCAGCAGATAGTTGTAGAATACTTGAAGGATCATGGCTACAATCAAACCAAATACAGTGGTCAACAAGGCCACCATCATACCAGATGCAACAATGGTCGGGGAGATATCGCCTGCTGCTGCAATGGCGTCAAATGCCTGGATCATACCGACAACCGTTCCCAAGAACCCCAAAGAAGGAGCCAAAGCAATGAACAATTGTAGCCAAATC
>JAVBMZ010000016.1:0-5142 GCA_031551935.1 Bacteroidales bacterium | reverse complement strand
TAGAATTTAATCCCTAAATAACGATGGATAAGAACTTATTAAGACCTGATTATATTTTTGAAACAAGCTGGGAAATCTGCAATAAAGTAGGTGGCATACATACTGTTATATCTACTAAGGCACTGACCTTGGCCGAAGAATACAAAAGTAATTACATATTAATCGGTCCTGATGTTTGGCGTGACACGTCAAACAATCCTGAATTTTTGGAAGACCCCCAGTTGTTCAAATCATGGAAAGCCAAAGCTGGAGAGGAAGGTTTGCATATCCGCATTGGCCGGTGGAATATTGCCGGAAATCCAATTGTTGTTATTGTCGACTTCCAGTCGTTTACTCCTCAAAAAGATGCGATCTTTTCCAAATTCTGGGAAACATATAAACTTGACTCTCTTTCCGGGCAATGGGATTACATAGAACCAGCGCTCTTTGGGTATGCTGCAAGCAAAGTTATTGAAAGTTTTATCCGATTTAACCTTACCATTCGCGACACTGTAGTTGCACAATTTCACGAATGGATGACCGGTACCGGTTTATTGTATTTACGGACATCCTTGCCACAAGTAGCAACAGTGTTTACAACACATGCCACTGTATTAGGCCGGTCAATTGCAGGCAACCAACTGCCGCTCTATGGGCCGCTAAGTACCTATAATCCAGACATGAAGGCGGTAGAATTTAACGTCACGGCCAAACAATCACTTGAAAAACTCTCAGCAAAGCATGCCAATTGTTTCACCACGGTAAGTGAAATTACTGGCAAAGAATGTTATCAATTTCTGGATAAAGAAGTAGATGTAGTGACTCCTAATGGTTTTGAAGATTCTTTTGTACCACAAAAAGAAGCCTATACCGATGGGCACAAAAATGCCCGAGACAAAATGAAAGAGGTTGCAAAAGCTTTGTTCGGACAGGTAAGTGCCAACCCCATGTTCATTGGCATTAGTGGCCGATATGAATTCAAGAATAAAGGTATCGATATTTTCATTAAATCTCTGGGTGAACTAAAGGCAAAAGATGTCCTTAAACGTGAAGTGATCGCTTTTGTATTAATCCCGGCCAATCATTATGGACCACGTAAGGATATCCAAAGCATACTGAATAACCCGGAGGAAAAAAACACCGATGGCAACATATTAACACACAACCTACACGATGCTGATTTTGATCCCACTTTAAGGGAGATCAAACATGCTGGATTGACCAATGGAGCAGATGAAAAGGTAAAAGTTATTTTTGTACCTTGTTACCTGAATGGGAACGACGGTATCTTTAATCTTCCTTATTATCAATTATTGATCGGTTTAGATCTATCGGTATTTCCCTCATATTACGAACCGTGGGGATATACTCCTCTCGAAAGCGTGGCTTTTCATGTGCCTACAATAACCACCACCCTGGCTGGGTTCGGATTATGGGTGAAGGAGCACGGTCCTGCAGACAATCATGCCGTACAGGTTATTAACAGGACAGATACAAACGATTATGAGGTAGTTACGTCTATTGCCGATGCCATTTTGTCAACGTCTTTATTGGATGGGAAAGGAGAAGAACGAATACGTGAACAGGCTTTTGAAGTCTCCCGGATAGCATTATGGTCTAATTTTATCAAATACTATCAACAAGCTTACGATATTGCTTTACGCGATGTACAAGAAGTAGTGGTACAATATACTCCGAGCAAAGAATTAATAGACGATATCCCTCAGGTAGACAAATATCAGGCGATTGATGCTCCTAAGTGGAAACGAATGTTGATCAATAAAAATATTCCTGAGCGATTGAAAGCCTTGGAAGAATTGGCCAATAACTTGTGGTGGTGTTGGAATGATGATGCCAAGGAGCTTTTTGAGTCTATCGATGTCTCTGCATGGAAAGGGAGTGGTAAGAATCCTGTTGTATTCTTGGGGTTGATTTCTTATGACAAGTTAATCGCATTGGAAAACAATTCTGCTTTTATGGCCAACCTGAATCGTGTATACGAGCGTTTTACAAATTATATGCGGGAAAAAGAATCGCGTAAAGATCCCAAAATTGCTTATTTCAGTATGGAATATGGCTTACACACTTCCCTAAAAATCTATTCGGGAGGTTTGGGAATCTTGGCAGGCGATTATTTAAAAGAAGCCAGTGATCAAAATGTTAGTATGGTAGCTGTCGGACTTCTTTATCGTTATGGATATTTCCAACAAGCAATTTCAGCTCATGGAGAACAAATGGTTTTTCATGATTCACAGGATTTTACGAAAATTCCGGCGATTCCTATCCGTGATAAGCAAGGCAATTGGCAAACCATTAGTATTGTATTTCCAGGTCGTACCTTATATGCACGTATTTGGAAAGTACAAGTGGGACGTATTGATTTATATTTACTAGATACCGATTTTGAGGATAACACGGAAAGTGATCGTTCTATTACGCATCACTTGTATGGAGGAGGCGAAGAGAACAGATTTAAACAAGAAATGTTGCTCGGTATTGGAGGTATTCGTGCATTGCATACCATGGACATCAAATCGGATGTATACCATTGCAACGAAGGCCATGCTGCCTTTATCGGTATAGAACGACTATTCGAGTACATCCACCAAAATAACCTGACTTTTGCCGAAGCGCTCGAAATAGTACGCTCATCATCCTTATTTACCACTCATACGCCGGTACCTGCAGGGCACGATTCGTTTACCGAAGATATGATGCGCATGTACGTGTCGCATTACCCCGGCAAACTAAAAATCAGCTGGGAACAATTTATGGGCTTGGGTAAACTCAATGTGTCCGATCCGAACGAACGCTTCTCCATGAGTTATCTGGCAGCTAATCTATCGCAGGAAATAAACGGCGTCAGTCGCTTGCATGGCCGTGTAAGTCAGGAAATTTTTGCTCCGATGTGGCCTGGATATATTCCTGAAGAACTGAACGTGGGCTACGTGACTAATGGGGTACATTTCCCCACGTGGACGGCCAGTGAGTGGAAGCAATTGTACGACAAGTATTTTGGAGCAGACTTTGTCAATAATCAATTGCAAATGGATAGATGGAATAAAATCTATGAAGTACCTGATAAAGAAATATGGCGGATACGCTCTATTCAGCGTCAACATATGCTTGATCACATAAAGGATCGTATGCGTAATGCTACAACCAGACGATATGAAAATCCGAAATATATGGTCAACATCGCCGAACGTTTCAACAAAAATGTTTTAACGATTGGTTTTGCCCGTCGATTTGCTACATATAAGAGGGCACACCTCCTATTCCGCAATCTTACACGGTTGGCGCGTATTGTCAACAACAACGAAATGCCGGTGCAGTTCATATTTGCAGGGAAAGCGCATCCTGCCGATAAAGCAGGACAAGACCTCATCAAAATGATCGTGGAAATATCCAAGCGTCCCGAATTTTTAGGCAAGATAGTGTTTCTGCAAAATTATGATATGGAGCTGGCCAGTCATTTGGTTTCTGGTGTTGATGTATGGCTCAATACACCAACCCGCCCCTTGGAAGCATCAGGTACCAGCGGTGAAAAAGCTGTCATGAATGGTGTGTTGCATTTCAGCGTACTGGATGGATGGTGGGCTGAAGGCTACTCGAAAGATGCAGGTTGGGCGCTTCCCGAAGAAGCAGCATACGATAACACCGACGCACAAGATGAATTGGATGCCGAAATGTTGTATGGATTGATTGAAAACGAAATAGCTCCATTGTATTATTTCCGTGATAATGAAGATGTTCCTACTGGATGGGTTCGTTTCATTAAAAATTCCATTGCCAAGGTTGCTTCGAATTTCACTACTACCCGTATGCTCAACGATTATATGAATCGGTATTACCTACTTCTCTATAAACGGAAAATGGAGATGATCAAGAATGATTACGAAATGGCAAAAGATTTGGCTTCTTGGAAGAAAAAGGTATTCCGCAGTTGGGAAAGTATTGAAGTATTGTCGGTAAAAACTCCTGATGTACTAAAAGAACAAATTTTAGTAGGACAAGAATATAAATGTGAAGTTGCCATTGATTTGAATGAACTATCTCCTGATGACATTGGCGTGGAGTTTCTGGTAGTAGAAATGTTATCGGAAAATGGGCCGATTCAACTTTATGATCATAAAGAATTTCAATTAGCAGGAGTGAGCGGAAGGACAGCAATATATGAAGTCTCGCTTCTTCCATTTAAGACAGGCGCATTTGACTTTGGTATCCGCATGTTCCCCAAAAATCCAGCATTACCTCATCGTCAAGATTTTCATTTGGTAAAATGGATTTAAAATAAAAAAAGCAGGCCTGTAAGCCGGGTTCTGTACCGGTTTCCCGGTTTCTATCATTTATCTCGCTCCGGCGTCACCGCCGGAGTCATGCGGCCCACCCCCCGTCATCGGACGGGCAGTCCTTATTCAACGGTATACATGGCCTTACAACCCATGATGCGTACGGCTTCCAGTGTCACCATCGGAACCGGTAGGCTTTTACCCTACCTTTTCACCCTTACCGTGCCAAAGGCATGGCGGTTGTTTTCTGTTACGCTCATCTATCTCACGATATCTTCCCGTTAGGAAGCATGGTGCCCTTTGTTGCCCGGACTTTCCTCAGCAATGCTGCGATAGAACGGCCTGCTTTATATGGTAAAAAGATCTGATTACTTTTAAATAGAAAATACAAAAATACGGCAATCAAACCAATTTTGGAACGATTGCCGTATTTTATATCTATTACACTACTATACAAAAGAATTCGTGTCCCAACCCAGCTTCACCAATTCGATTTTGTTGGGATCTGCTGTGCCAAGGTGATAACGTGTGTCAGCGATTTCGATGTGTTTGGCTGGAGGATTTAACGGCTTATATTCTCCAAAATATTCGTTGCGTTTGGCTTCGATAATACGTAACCCCACTGAATCAACAGCTACCGGGTCAAAGCCTACTAAGATACCACTATATTTCCATCTATATTCATCAGAGACTTGCTGTGCCGTTAAATGGTGGAACAACGGATTAAACATGACCAACACATGCAACCGGGTTTTACCTTTCACCATGGGAAGATCATATAATGAAGCCAGGCTGGCACATGAATCATCGTGATATGATGGCCGGTTTTCTGCAAACATGATGTAGTTTTTAACCAATGTACCAACACCCG
>JAVBMZ010000056.1:0-7080 GCA_031551935.1 Bacteroidales bacterium | reverse complement strand
AAGACATATCAAGGAAATTAGACGTTGCTAAATAATCATAAAAAGGGGAATTGTCCCCTTTTTTATTTATAATGTCATTTAACATAATATAAATTATGCGACAAATATTATTTATGTTTCAGGTACATATTTTTATTAATGGCACAAAAAAAAGAGAGCTATTTATAAAAATAGCTCTCACAAAATGATTTAATACAGACTACAGCGTCAACTACTCCGTTTCGCTACTCTCACCCAACACTTCAGCGTTTTCTTCGTCTTCGGTACGAGGAACTTGTGTGACGGATGCAATAGTATCATTACCGCGCAGATTGATTAATTTTACACCTTGTGTGGCACGACCTGCAGAACGAATGTCTGACACGTGCATACGGATGGTAATACCCGATTTGTTGATAATCATCAAATCTTCATCATCAGCAACTGCCTTGATAGCGATTAAGTTACCGGTTTTTTCTGTAATATTGATGGTTTTTACACCTTTACCGCCACGGTTAGTAATTCGGTAATCTTCTATATCAGAACGCTTTCCAAATCCTTTTTCAGATACCACTAATATTTGACGGGAAGTATCGCCTGCCTCAGAGTATACCATGCCTATAACACGGTCGTCTTTCATGGTTTCGGATAAGGTAATACCACGCACACCGGATGCAGTGCGTCCCATGTCACGGACTTTCTCTTCCGGAAACCGCACAGCACGCCCCGAAAGCAATGCAAGCAATATGTCGCATTTGCCATTGGTAAGTTTCGCTTCTATCAAGCTGTCACCTTCACGAATAGTGATGGCATTGATACCATTCTGACGCGGACGCGAATAATCCTCAAGTGTTGTTTTTTTGACAACACCGTTGCGTGAACACATCACGATGTAATGATTTTTAATATAGGTATCGTCAGTCAATGTTTTCACATTGATATATGCTTTCACCTGATCGTTTGCATCGATATTGATAATGTTTTGTATAGCACGTCCCTGAGAAGTTTTAGTACCTTCAGGTAAATCATACACTTTTACCCAGAAACAACGGCCTTTTTCAGTAAACAACAATAAAGTATTATGCATGGACGCGTGGAACAAGTGTTCGAGGAAATCCTCGTCTCGACGAGTGGAACTCCCCTTCGACCCTACTCCTCCCCTGCTTTGTGTCTTAAAATCAGCCAATGGTGTACGTTTAATATAGCCCATATGTGATATGGTAATCACCATGTCATCATCAGCATAGAAATCTTCGGGATTAAATTCTTCGGCATTGGGTTTAATTTCCGTACGGCGTTCGTCGCCATACTTCTGTTTGATCACCAATAATTCATCTTTAATGATGTTCATCCGCATTTCTTCGCTAGCGAGTATTTCATTATAATGAGCCACCATTTTGGTAAGTTCATCATGTTCGGCTTGCAGTTTATCACGTTCCAATCCGGTTAATGCGCGCAAACGCATGTCGACGATGGCACGTGCTTGAATATCGCTAAGACCAAAACGGTTCATCAATCCTTGTATAGCATCTTCGGGGCTGGCCGATGCTCGGATGATTTGGATTACCTCATCGATGTTATCCTGTGCGATTAATAACCCGTCAAGGATATGTAACCGCTCAAGGGCTTTTTTGAGGTCAAATTCGGTACGACGTACCACTACTTCGTGCCGGTGTTTTACATAATAGTGTATCAGATCCTTCAGATTGAGTTGTCTAGGACGTCCGTCGACTAACGCAATGTTGTTGATACTAAATGATGTCTGAAGCGGCGTATATTTATACAAATTATTGAGTACTACGTTGGAATTAGCATCTTTTTTGAGTTTCACCACAATGCGCATCCCTTCACGATCCGACTCGTCATTTACGTAAGAAATACCCTCCAACTTCTTTTCATTCACCAACTCGGCAATACGTTCAATTAACAGGGCCTTGTTGAGTTGATATGGAATTTCGTTGAAGACAATGACTTCGCGTCCGCTGGACTGTATTTCGATATCTGAACGAGCACGGATGACTACCCGCCCGCGCCCCGTTTCGTATGCATCTTTTATACCTTGAATTCCATGAATAATCGCACCGGTAGGAAAATCAGGCCCTTTTATATAATGCATCAATTCTTCTGTCGTTATATCATTGTTATTGATATAGGCAATGATTCCATTAATGGTTTCTGTGAGGTTATGCGGAGCCATATTAGTAGCCATTCCCACAGCGATACCTGACGAACCATTGACAATCAGGCTAGGAAACCCACTAGGCATTACTTTGGGTTCTTCGAGTGTATCGTCAAAGTTGAATTGAAAGTCGACCGTATTCTTATCGATGTCGGCCATCATTTCTTCAGAAATTTTTGTTAAACGGGCTTCGGTGTAGCGCATTGCTGCGGGAGAGTCGCCGTCCATCGAACCAAAATTACCCTGCCCATCAACTAAAGGGTAACGTAACGACCAAGGTTGTGCCATACGTACCATAGCATCGTATACTGAGCTATCACCATGTGGATGATATTTACCGAGCACTTCCCCTACAATTCTGGCAGATTTTTTATGTGGTTTACCTGCAAATACCCCTAATTCTGACATCCCGTACAACACCCGCCTGTGTACCGGCTTTAAACCGTCGCGTACATCAGGCAACGCACGCGATACAATAACCGACATAGAATAATCTATGTACGAGGTCTTCATCTCTTCTTCGATGTTGACGGGAATAATTCTTTCCTCTCCTTGCATTTTATTTTATATTATCCGCTAATTTTTATTTGCTTTTTAAAAAGAACCGACTAAGGTAATACTTTTTGTCGAATGAAGCACTATCGAATATGAAGTAGTTATTAACATATCCGTCAATTTTCTGAAGTATACGACAAAACAAGAGGTCAAATAGCTCCGGTGCTTTTATGTTTAGGTAAACTTAATTTTTCGAGCAGCAAAAAGACTCATGCGTATCAATAACAGCCCATGACGAAAACGACTAATTTGTGTGGAACCGTATTCTCGATCTTTGTACCGGATAATGACTTCAGTAATTTTTAAGTTTAGCTTGGCTGCTCCAAATAGTAGATCAAAATCACCAAATGGGTCAAAATCGCCAAAATAGCTACGATTAGCTTTAATAGATTGGTAATCGACATTGTACAACACCTTTGTACCACACAAGGTATCTTTTAGACGCTGCCCCAACAAATAAGAAAAGAACCATCCAAAAAACATATTTCCAAGTAGGTTCAAGAAACGCATGGCGTTTTTATCCATTGGATATACCAAACGGCAGCCATTGATGAATTCACCTTTGTTGTAAAGTAATGCATCATAAAACTTAGGCAATTCCTCAGGAGGCATAGTGAGATCTGCGTCTAAAATCATCAATACATCGCCGGTTGCCACATCGAAAGCTTCGCGTACGGCATTCCCCTTGCCTTTACCGCTCTGCCGTAGTACTTTGATATCCTTATCAGGATAATTCATTTGGACACGAAGTGCCTCCTCATAGGTATTGTCAGATGAATTTCCTTCAATAAAGATAAATTCCTGGTGCGTACCAAATACAGGTGTCCGTTTGATAGCGTTTTCGATGTTACCTCGTTCGTTTCGTGCCGGAATAATAATAGATACAGTAGCTTGTTGATGATTGTTCAATACAGGACGTGCAGTCATGATGCTGACCAAATCCAGGTTATTGAATATCGGTAAATTAGCCAATATTTTATTAAAGAAAAAATTGAATACCGGAAGATACATGGGTAACAGTATTTTACGGTCGGTTTTGATGGTTTGAAAATTTTCAAGTTGTAACAACCCTTTTACATCTTGCTCTGAAAACCAGTTCTGGTTAGGCTGCTTTTGTTTCAATCCTATCCATTCCAAGAATTTCACAATAGGTTCCCAGGCAAAATTATATTGAGAAATGACAATTTTTGTATGCTGATGGCATAACTGATGAAGATGACGAATGGCAAGTTGCGCATCCCACAAGCATCCCAATACATCGCTCAATATGATGTAGTCAAAAGTTTCGGTTAATTGCAGGCATTCAATATCATCCACGTAGAAATTCAAAGATGGATATTTTTGTTTGGCCATCTCGACAACTTCCGGGGCAAAGTCAATACCAACACCATATGCCGGACGAACGGCATTCAGCAGATTACCCGAACCGCAACCTATTTCTAACACCCGTTTGTTCGGAGGAATGATGAACGAAAAGTATTTCTCCAGTGAACGATGATAAAATCGATTACGACGATTCCATTTTTCCCTTTTTTCGGCAGTACTACGATAAAAATTCAGTACCTTGGCTTTGTTCATACTTTTTTATATCCTATTTTTGTCACAAATAAAACTCAAATTGCTGACAATGAAAAATAAAAAAAAGAACCAGTCGGAATCTCGTTCTCTTTTTGACAAATGTGATGTCTTTTTTGCAAAATACGATCTCATTTGGTTTTGGTTATTATTTGGCGTAACTTTACTGATAAGCCTTTTATTGTATGATCCTCGCGTCAGCACCGGAGGTGATGATTCGGAATACATCTTAAGCGCACATCGGTTTTTAAAGGATTTCAAATTTCCCGGATATCAAGGGCCATTATATCCTATCATACTGAGCTTGGTAGACGCTGTTTTTGGCATGTCACTTACAGCGTTCAAAGCCGTTTCGATCTTATCTATACTGGCATACATGTTTGTGATGTTTCAGGCATTTCGCAACCGTATTCCTTCTACCCTGTTATTTATTACATTGCTGCTTACCTCTATTAATTCGCATGTATTATATTTTGCAAGCCAAACCTATAGTGAGACTTTTTACATGGCCATGCAGGCATTATTGTTACTGGTCTTTTTCCGCTTGTTTATTGATAAGGAACAACAAGAAAATAATACCATTCCGGGAAAATTTAAAAGGCATTTATTATTGGCAATCACTCTTTTAGGAGTCATTTTGACGCGAAGCGTAGGATATGCTCTGTTTATAGCTATGATAGGGTATTTTGCACTCTATAAACAATGGAAGAATATCGCTTGGCTCTCAGTTTGTTTTGTCTTGTGTTTTGGAGTATATCTTCTGCTAAAATATATTCTATGGGGCGACACTGCGATACAGGCATCAGGACAAGGGGCATCATTGCTATATAAAGATTTTTATAAACCTGAATATGGTCATGAAGATTTCATGGGATTTATCCATCGTTGGTGGGTAAATTCCAATCAATATATTTCCCGTTTTTTTATGGCTATATTGGGCTTACGCGAAACGTATACTTCTGAAGCCACATTTGTTGACGAGAAGCCAATGATTACCATACTGGTATACTTACTAGGGCTGATTGGGTTGTGGCTTTCGTACCGGCAAAATAGGTATATATTTTTCTCGGGAATTGTTGCCGGAATATCCCTTGTAGTAACTTTTATCATATTGCAAACCAGTTGGAATCAATTCCGGCTGATTATACCTGAATATTCACTAATGGTATTATTGTTATTTTCTGCTGTATATTATATACTCAAATTACCCAAATTCCGTTCATGGCAATTTGTGTTATTCATACCAGTAGTTATCCTCTTTTTTGCCATGTTATCAGACACTTCTAAAGCCGTTCAAGAAGCAGGGAAATTGAAGAATGAATACAGCGGCCTTACACCGGATTGGCTACATTATGTACAGGCTTCAGCTTGGATTGCCAATAATTTACCCGAAGATGCCTTGGTAGCTTGTCGTAAACCTGGTATATCGTCGATATATGCCAAAGGAAAAGAATTTTACGGTATTACCCGTGTAAACAGCTCAAATTTTAACGCTTTCTACGCAAGATGGAAAGCAGATAGCCTTGCTTTTTCATTGATCCCTACTGAAAACATGTCTGATCAAATGTATAATGCCATGTTAGGGCATTGCGCTGCTCGGTTATTACTTGGTGAAACCTACTATCTTGCGGTAACCGAACCTGCTTTTGTGCAACAATTATCAACATACTGGCCTGATTTGCAGATTATTTCTTCTCCACAAAAATTGAAACCAATCATAGAGCAAGCAGGAAACCAAACAACCATATATTATGCAGATTCACTATTGCTTCCGCTGCAACAAAGGCGCGTAACTCATTTATTAACAGCAAGCTTAAGGCTAAATCCATACATTAAAGACGGGAGAACCATCAATACTGTGGAACGCGTGGCTTCCTTCATTCAGGAAAAATATCCGGGGATTTTCCAACAAATGGTACAATTTGGTGAATCAAATGATGAACCAGCAGTACTTTATCAGCTGAATTGGGAGGTGGTAAAAAAAGAAGATTAAAATATAGACAAATATGACTATATGTTTGTTTTAATTGCTAAAACAGCGCTTTCACAAATTCATCATCCGTTATATTGACTAAATAATCGGATAAATGAATGTTGGTTAGTTTTTGCCGAATGGCTGTTTCATCATGTGGTGTATTGACAAAGTATTGTGCTAACTCAATCATATCTTTAATATTGAAAAAATCACCAAAAATACGGATATCATGTATGATCCCGTTTTGTACATCAAGGTGCATTTCAAGGTGTCCTCCGCCTGTTTGTATATGATTCACCATTTTGTAACCAGGTGATTTTCCGAAATTCCAATCCCATGTCATATACTTTTCATCACGCAATTGATGGATAGCAGCAATATCTTTCGCTGTATATTGATAGAGTCTACAATCATTGTAATTGTCAAACATGTAATTGAATATTAGACCTCTAAATACATTCAATTCAAGTTTTTCTTTAAGATAATTACTAATATTATCTACACGGTTACGTACCGATTTGATGGCCTTGTCATTGAATTTTTTCGGATTCACATTCAGCGCTTCGGATAAATCAGTTAATTCCGATGCATAAAGTAAGGTACCGTGATGCAACACACGATCACGAAATACATGTTCGGCATTACCTGATATTTTTTTACCATTGATAGATATATCGTTGCGTCCCTCAAAACGAGCGTCAACACCTAGTTGCCGTAATACGGCAATAATAGGTTGTGTATATTTATGAAAATCAATTAGTTTATTATTTTGTACATTTTCAATGAAAGTAAAATTAATGTTTCCCAGATCATGGAA
>JAVBMZ010000011.1:0-8622 GCA_031551935.1 Bacteroidales bacterium | reverse complement strand
GGACTTTCAGAATTAGCCAGCCGCAAAACACAAATTAATTCATTATTTATAGACGAAGGCTTCGGGATGCTGGATGCCGACACTTTGGACGTAGCGATATCAGCACTTGAAAACCTGCAAGCCAACGGCAAAACGATTGGCATCATTTCGCACGTTGAAGTGCTTAAGGAACGCATCGGAACCCAGATCCAAGTCATCAAGCAACAAGGTGGCCATAGCATTATCAAAATAATGGCATATGACCGAGAATATCATCAATAACCAAAAGAGAATATGTGGTAAATATTAGATTTTTTAATGTCCACATTACAAATATCAATGTTTACATTAAATATTTTAAGGTAAACATTAAAAATTCAACATACACCTTAAAGTATCTGACACATGCTACACAAAATATAGCCCGTTTCATAAAAAGTCAATGGTTATGGCTTGAATTTGGCTTTTGCCAAGATATCCTGATAAGCGTTATTTGACAGTAATGCTTCAAGCGATACTTTATTGTGTTTCATGTAAGACCGAATAATCTGATATCCCAACCAAATAGCTGCACGACCAGGGGATTCCCGCGTAAAAAATGAACAAAAGGGTGCGGGACCAATTAATTTATTAATGGTGAGATAATCAGTAGCATACAACATTTTCTGCTCTACTAAGAAAGCCCACATTTGGCGGGTATTATTCTCGCACCATTTCACTTGCCCGGGAGTATAACCAAATATCAAGCTATCAGGTGTTCCAGGAAGCATTTGATGTGCATAGTATGCTATTTTTCCCTCGTATAAAATATTAGTCAATACATTGTCTATCGAATCATTGTATGGAAATTCAGTATATGCCCAAGCTTTAATACAATCAGAAACAACATATTTTTTGTCCATCACATGCCGCTGGTAACTGGCAAGGCCTAACCGGACATACATATCTTCATGCATTCCAAGGTATTTGTCAAGTGCAATCGCCAAAATAGTATCGGTAGTGATGACGGATTGATTAAATCCTGAAATAAGCGTATATACAGAAGGAATCACCCGATCGGGAAATTGCCGGTGATAATTGGAAAATGCCTTACTCAAGCCAGTTTCTAGATCTGTCAAGTCAGGATATACCTCCGATACCTTATTGTAAGCCATATGCATGTACGAATCGGTGAGAAATCCTGTCAATCTTTCAGGATATTGAGGATCAGCGGAAGATCCAATAGCAATCACTTTTAAGTTGTACAAATCAAATAATTCGCCGTATTGTTGTTGCAACCGCGGAACAAATGCAGCAACCGAATCAACCGGAATCGTAAATAGGCTCTGCTCCAGACGTCCAATCTTGATCTGAACTTCCGGTTTGGAACGGCATGCTGAAATCATCCATACAACAGTAATCAAAATAAAGATAAGCTTTTTATTCATAGGATAATCATTGACCATCTTATCGGATGATGACTATTTTTTGTGTCCATATATATTTCTGTCGTTGATGTACCAAACATACAACATATAATCCTTGCTCCAAATGACTCACATTGATATAGTTTCCCATGAACAGCGCTCGGTACCTTAATTGACCATTTTCACCATATATCTCAACATGATAGTCCTGAGGCTGTATCTCTATGGCAGTTTCAATATAAATATATTGCGACGCAGGATTAGGATATATTTTTATGTCCTTCCCAGCACGTTTTTCTTCCGGATTGGGAATCGATGTCGGGATATCCAATCGTTTACCTACTATCGGACGAATCATCAACGTTCCATTATTGGCATCAGGTTGCCAAGAACCCGTACTATTATACCAGAGATTGCCTTTATCGTTATAATTACGGTCGAACCCAACATTTAGAAAGCCAGTAGTGACTTGTTTCCAACCTATCCAATAATACTTAGTCACATATATAGATTTTTCCAACAAATAAGTAGTAAATTTCCCCATTGTTTTGGGCGAATACTCTTCTTGCGAAAGATATACCTGTTCTCCAGGACGACCATTATCATCTCTCCAAACGGCTATTTGAAAGACATATCGAGTAGTCACATTCCCATCTGTCGGGTTAAAATAAAAACTAATTGCCCGCAAACTATCCGGCATAAACGTTTCATAACGACAAGCTATCGAAAAGCCGTCTGATTTTTCTCTGTATCCATATCCACTTTCGGGAATACCGTCGTCGCGCGCAAAATAGTTTTGAAATTTCTGATAATACCGTACTGTATCATTTGCCTTACGATCTTTATTAATCGTGAGTATATACCCTTTTAACTCAAACAATGCCGAATCAACCGAAGGAGAAATAAATGGCGATAAAACATCCTGATCAAACGTGATGATTTGATCAGGCTCAATATTTTCTCCTCCACCTAAAATATGAGTGGTAGTGGATCGATATACGTCGGTTATATCAAATTCCCTGCTGACATAATATTTGGTTTGCACATCATTATTCCTGTATGTAATGTTGATGGTGGGTTCAAGTCTTGTGGTGTATGCAACCGGAAACTGGTTCCAAGGAATAGATTGATAGCCCTTGATCATTGAGTTGATAGGCGCAATCATAGCCACATCAGTGATAGGCGATAAGTTTTTGTCTTTGTTTTTATTTAGCCGCACATAATCAATATGCCAATGATCCACATTACTTTTTGCGCCCGGATTAGACTGGCTCTGATCGAGGCTGACAATGTTCATAAACCGAAATTGAAAGCCTTTGTGACAATAATCTGGCGACACATCTACCACCACTTGCTGGAATGGACAAAGGGACATCCCGGGAGTACTCCACACATTACGCCATTGCTGAGTAATGGGTGATTTAAACTGAAGTATTAAGGAATCACCCGTCTCAGGATTATCTCCAAGGCCTTGTGGCTGAAAGAAAAAACTAAAAAAAACACTGGTATCGGTTGCACTCAAATTAATAGGACGCGAAGTTAATGTATCGGCGTAAAACCACGGTGCATTATTAGTATACACCTGTCCATTCGCGTCTAATGCATCAAATGTGGCAACTCCATTAGAACGAGGCTGTTGAGGATAGTCATTATTGATAAAGACATAATGATCTACCCACAAAGACGGATCAGGGTAAGCCGACGTAGCATAATATGAAAAATCATCTATAAAAGGTAAATCAATAGTATCAGCCTGCATGATACGTTGAGGCATCAGTTGCACCGATTGGTTACGCAATACAGGGTTATGATCGAGTTGGACAGTGCCAGGTTGTTGCCCCCATAACCCAATGCCATGCACCAAAAACCATAAAACGGTAACACATTTTTGCATGATGCTGTTCAGATTTCCAATCATCGGCATGATTATTTGAATTCCTCTGTTGCTATCGTTGAATAAGAAATATCATTTTTTCCTTTGCATATCACTCACCACTTTGCGAATGAATAATATCCGGATTTTTATGTTCGTCGACTGTCAGCCATACATCAATAGATTCTCCAAGATGCAGCATGGCGCCTACATTAGGCTCTGGATTCTGCTGCCATACAAATGCCTTAAGCGAATCGGCGCTCGTAATCACCGAAGGGTCATATAGGATAACGCCAAGATTTAAAGAATATTTTGTCAAGTGTGCACGTGCATCCATCAAAGATAGCCCCATAAGACTGGGAACATTAGTAACTTCGTCGCTCAAGCCACGCCCCAATACCAAGTCGATTTCCGATCCTTTCACAATAGTGGTGCCTTTTCTGATTTCTTTTCCTTTATACATCTGCTTAAGAACATTATCCCTGGCAATGTCCGGGACGTATGTCAGTCTTCCGATGCTAAGTCCTTGCGATTCAAGCATCGTTTTAGCTTGCCGGAATGATACACCAACCACATCTGGCATGTTGACTTTTTCAGGAGACATGGCGTTTATGGTCAAAAAGATAGTTCTTTTTTCCTTCACTTTAAATCCTGGTTCCGGGTTTTGGTTGACTATCGCTCCTGGTGGAACAGAAGCGACATATACAGAGTCGGTCAATTGAAACCTCATTTTATGACTTTGCAGCACTTTTCCAGCTTCTTCAACCTTTAGTCCCCTAACATCAGGTACCGATAAAGCCTCACCATGGTGTGTGTAATAACGTAAGAACAACAACGAACCGGCAACAATAAAAAAACAGAGAATCAATAATATCAATACATTTTTCACCATATAGTGATTGAGTATTTTCCGCAATAGCTCTAAGATGGGGGTTGTTGTTTTTTTCGATGTGGCCATTTTTTCGGTATTTTTCAATGATACAACAAAAGGCAAGCGCCCTTTTCAGGTTTACTTGCCTTTATGTCGATATGCAGGTGATTCCCTTTGTATCATCTTTAGTTTATATATTGATCTAAAGGGACATATTTAAGGATGATTTTCTCAAAAACAAAGATGTTCTTTCAAAACTCAGTACCGACGTATCAAAAATTGTTTCATTCAAAAATCAAATAATAAGATTTTCACTACACCATACCACATCGGATGGTGATAAAAATCACTGGGCAAGGTGACGGTATTGTCAGCAATAAAATAGCTATTTCTGACAATTTAATAGCTAACTTTCGCTATTTTATAGTTATTTTTAGCTATTATATAGCTTTTTACCACTATCTTATAGCGAAAAATAGCTATTCTTTATAAATCAATATGCCAGATATTTACGTTTTGGTAATTTTAATGCATCAGCCCTGTTCAAAACCATGTCTTTGATAGAATCGATCAATAATCAAAAATCAAAAATTATCAATTACTTATGCGTTATTTTAAAGCGTGTTATCCACTCTTCAAAACTAACTAAAAATTGCTGTAAAAACTTGACCGAAGATTTTTTCAAACCATTTTCATCCATTCCGGTAGATACATTGAAATAAAATTCGGGCTGGCTCATCACATGCAAGTTCACAAAAGAACAAACGTTCCGCAAATGCTGCTGAGCGCCGAATGTACCAATAGCACCAATTGATGCTCCCATAATAGCAGCCGGTTTATCTGCCCAAACATTATTTCCGTAGGGCCTTGAACCCCAATCTATAGCATTTTTCAACACTCCCGGTATAGAACGGTTATATTCAGGCGTGATAAACAGCACCGCATCTGACTGTTTGACCATCTCTTTTAAGGATTTAACCACAGGTGGCATGTTGTTTTCCTGATCTTGCGTAAAAAATGGTAACGTAGCAATATCAAATGGATGAAATTCAAGGTTACCTGTAACGTGCTTTAACATTTCACTGTATAAACGCCGGTTAATCGAAGTGCTACTAATCCCTCCAACTAATGTTACTATATTCCACTTTGTTGTCATCATTGATTGTAGATATAAGATTTGTTTTTATATAAATTAATTTCATACCATGTGAATTCTTTTGACAAATGACTCACACAATCATCATTATTACAACACGTAGGAGGGCAAATAGTTCACAAAATAGTTGTCAAGATACTAAACCACATGTTAAAAGTCAGGCTGACGACATGAACAAAAAGCATTCATATGAACTTCTTGCTCATATTTTACGAAGTTACTTGATAGGAATACGAAGAATCTCTTTTTCCATATACTGAGAAAAATCATCGGTATTCATACCTTTTGCTTTAACATAGAGCATATGCTGTTTTCTTTCGATAATGACATAAAAAAACCGGATACGCTGATCTGCTCGTATGAGATCCTGATATTTCTGTTTTTCAGGACTTAAAAGTGGTTGACGAAGTCCTCCCCCACCCCCAACGACCAGAAAATTCTTCCCATTTTGTCTGAACCGCTCCAAATTATGTGAATGCCCGCTCAAGAACAATATAGCTTTAGGCGTATCCATATATAAGGGTACCAAGCGTTTTTGTACTTCCTTGTCGGGACTTACACCCGTACTATTGGTATAGGGTGGTTGATGGGTACAGACAATCATAGCCCGTACTGCTGGTGCGTTTTGCAACGAATCCATCACATTCCGGTAACGCATGGCTTGTTTTTTCTTTTGTTCACGACAAAGTTCACCATAATTGGAGTCTATCAATACCATGGCGACCGAATCAACCGTTTGCACTTCGACGAGCGCCCGGGCTCGTGGAAATCTTTCATAAAAATCGGCTATACCCCTACTTGCAGGAAACGAATATTCATGATTTCCGGGAATAGCATACACACTGATATGATTGTGACATGACGCTGCCAAAAATTGGTCAATAGGTATCCAATAGGGCTCATAATTACCGATAGCTACTAAATCGCCAAGAAAAAACACCGCCGACACAGGCTCTTGCAACAATCGGGCAAGCAACCTATCGGTAGCTTCGACATTATTTTCCGGTTTCGACCAAAGTAGTTCTATCCATATGGGTGATTGGGTATCTGCAATCACCCCAATTTGCGACCAACCTGAAGTGCAAAACAATAACCAAAAAACCGGCAGGAAAAATATTTTTTTGAAAACGCACTTCATGACTATGGTAAAATTCAAACATGTTTTATTAGGATGACAGTGGAGCATCCTTCCCATCATAAAAGTAACAGCGTTTATTTACAACAGTTCAAGGAGTTGTTCTAATTTCATACCTCTGGATCCTTTGATCAAAATAAATTGCCCTTTCGGAGAATGAGCATTTATCCATTGTTTCAGTCCCTCCACATCATTAAAAGCAAGAATATCGGGAGTATTTTTTGCTGCCTGATAAAAATTTTTTCCCACCACCAGCCGTGTTACGTTTTTTTGAAATCGTAACACTTCTATCACAGCTTCGTGTTCTTGTTGCGCTTCATTCCCTAACTCGAACATATCTCCCAAAATGACCATTTGAGAGCCTTGAATGTGTTCAAAAAAATTATGGAGCGATTCCTTCATGCTGGTTGGGTTAGCATTATAGTAGTCAAGCAATAATTGATTGTGGGCTGTTTGTACAATCTGTGAACGGTTATTCTGAGGTGTATACTCAGACAAAGATGCGACAATACGCTCGTCAGAAACACTAAAGTAACGACCAATGCAAGCCGCCGCCAACAAATTTTCAAAATTATACGCACCCGCCATATGGGTAGCTATGTCGTAGGACGCTTGTCCGATATCTAATGTTACTTTTAAATAAGGTGATGCCGATATAACTTTTCCGCGGCAGGCTGAACGTAGATTCCCATAATCTACTTTCGTAGTGTGCATATCTTCCACCATCGTAGATAGCACCGGATTTTCCTCATGGTAAAAAATCGTTCCACCATGTTCCTCTAAATAATCATACAACTCCTTTTTAGCCCGTTTTACCCCTTCCAATCCGCCAAAACCTTCCAGATGAGCTTTCCCGATATTGGTAATCAAACCATGTGTCGGTTGTGCTATCTCACACAAATTTTTGATTTCACCCGGATGATTCGCACCCATTTCAACCACCGCTATTTGGGTTTGTTGCGGCATGGCTAACAAGGTGAGCGGTACGCCGATATGGTTGTTCAAATTACCCAAAGTAGCATATACCTGATATTTTTGAGACAATACCCCTTTAATCAATTCTTTAGTCGTAGTTTTTCCATTAGTACCAGTGATAGCAAGCACAGGAATCGTTAATTTGCTGCGATGGATACGCGCCAAATCCTGTAAAGCATGCAATGTGTTGTCCACCAATATATATCGATCATCAGCCACCACATGAGGATTATCAACCACAACGTAGTTAGATCCGGCATCCAAAGCTTTTGCCGCAAAATCATTTCCATCAAAGTTTTCCCCTTTTAAAGCAAAAAAGATGGAGCCAGTCGCTGCTTGTCTCGAATCGGTGATAATTTGGGGATATTGGGTATATATGGTATATAATTCGTCGATGGTCTTCATGGGCGCCCAAAGTGAATCTATGTGAATCAAAAAAGGGGCTCATCAAGCCCCTCTGTTATTGTATATTTTTTATTTTGTCGGAATTTTGTGCCGAGAACTTTGTGCCCCAACCCTTGTCATAGCACAACGGAATCCAATATCGTCCCGCGATTGGTCTTCAGCCAGAAAACGCCTGGTACCAGGACTCAGCCAATAAACGCGGTCTCTCCATGAACCACCCTTGTACACACGAACATTATCATTGATCAATGATTCTGTGGGGTCATACATACGTTCCGAACCTATTGTTCTAGTGCTTTCATCGTCGTAATCCATTCTCGATTCAGAATCTCCATCTTCATAGTTCCGGTAATCCGATTTGGTAAATTGGCGGCGTTGGCTCATCGCAGCTTCCGCAGTGATAGGTACATACCTCATATGACCTAAACTATCTTTTTCAACCGGCGCTCCTGTTTCATCCACTTGCAATACATTGAACACATTACCACGGAAAGGATTAAAATCTTCCACATCTTCGAAAGACATCGGACGATATACGTCCAATACCCACTCGTTGACATTTCCTGCCATACAATACAGACCGTAATCATTAGGCCAGAACGAAGCAACGGGTAACGTAGTACTACCAGCATCGTTCAATGCACCTGCAACACCCATCATATCACCACGTCCACGTTTGAAGTTGGCCAACATTACCCCGCGGTATCTTTTTTCATGGTTCCGTTGAACATCACCATTCCACGGATAGATTCTCCTTTCATAAATACGTTCATCATACGAGTTTCCAACCAATGCCAACGCAGCATATTCCCATTCTGCTTC